>CAZWPZ010000054.1:0-8596 GCA_964636005.1 uncultured Eudoraea sp. | reverse complement strand
CTTTTGTATATTTTGTCTGTTGTCTTTTTTATTATGGTTTTAAGAGTGCCTTTGGCAAATAATTGAAAGCCCTCTTCGAGCATTATCATCCCGAAAAGTAAAATGGCAATACCAGCGGCAACCGTTTTAAAATTTTGGTTAAAATATAAAACAACACCTAAGACTAGTAACAGCAAATAAAAAAGGGACCTTTTTATCATTGACAGCTTATGAGAAAGTATAACAACTATTTACTCTTAAAATCAAACTACAGTGGAATGTACATATATTGTGACGTATAAGCAAAAGCTCTTGTGGTTTTGAGGTATCGGTTACCGTATTTCTATTACGGAAGTCCGTGGTGCGATTTAGATTTTTACCCAATGAGTCACTTGGTCCACTTCATAAATCATGTACCAATAAATCCTCAGCCAAATAAAAGTGTCAGTAGGTAGAAATCCTACTTTTTTGCCTTTAAACTGTAGGTAACATAACCCCCATTAAAATTAGCCTCAGGGTTAGGGTTTACCGCAATGGTAACATATTGTTTGTCTTTTATGGCATAGGTACTGGGCACGGCCTGCCCTGTTCCTGGCAATTGCGTTTCCCACAAAACTTTTCCGGTATTCTGATCAAACGACCGAAATTTTTGATCGCTGGTAGATGCGATAAAGATGAGTCCACCTGCAGTTGCAATACCACCTCCTCTGGTAAAGCTTCCTGTTCCATGAATTCCCTTCTCTGCCAGTTTTTTGTTTTGCCCTAAAGGCACCTGCCAGAGTAGTTCGCCCTTATTCAGATCTACAGCGCTTAGGGTACTCCAAGGAGGCTTAATTGCAGGATATCCTTCAGCATCATTGTAAAATCCATAGCCAGAAAAAGTATACGGCTGCGGTGGTGTGACGGTAACTTTTTCTAGTTTGTTGTTTTCAGCAGCACTTTCTTCCTCAGACAATCCCTTTACAAAGGCTATAATCTTTGTTCTTTGTCCCTGTGTAAGTTGTTTAAACGCTGGCATTGGTTCTCGGCCGTTTATCAGCAGGCTATTAAACTCTTGAAAAGGAATTGAGTGACCCCTGGCTACTACGTTTGGTCCGTATTCTGTTCCTTTTTTATCCATACCATGGCAAGAGCTGCAATACATCTTAAAAAGACTTTTGCCAGTCAAATCTTTGTCCTCGTCCATATCATCTCCCAAATTTATCATTTTTACAAACCAGGGCATATCTACTGCATTAATAAACATGATTCCTGTTTTCGGATTTAAAGAAGAACCACCCCAATTGGATCCTCCATGTGCAGCTGGTACTACGATCGAACCTTTTTCGGTAGGGGGTTCATAAATTCCAGTTTGGTATCCATTATCTGCAATATCTTTTTTGATTCTCTCTACGTTACCTTCAGAAATGTCGGAATAATAAGCCTCTTTATATCCTTGACGTGTAAAGGGTTCAGGCTTTGAAGGGATGGGCTGTGTAGGCCATGGCTTTTCGCCTGGAAGTCCGCCTTCCGTAGGAACCGCAATTTCTTCAATAGGGAACAAGGGCTTACCCGAATCTCTGTCAAATAGAAATACATATCCGAGCTTTGTGGCCAGAGCAACGGCATCTATGTTTTTTCCGTTGTGTTTTACGGTTACCAGATTAGGAGGGGACCCATTGTCTCTATCCCAGAGATCGTGGTGTGTCGTCTGAAAATGCCACAGGCGTTCTCCAGTCGAAGCATCTAAGGCCAGAAGGCAATTTGCAAAAAGATTCATGCCCGGGCGATCGGCCCCGTAAAAATCGAAAGAAGGAGATGCTGTTGGCACATAAACCACTCCTCTTTCTTTATCCAGAGTCATGCCTCCCCAGCAATTGGCCCCACCATTCGTCTTTCTGGCATTTTCGGGCCAGGTATCTGCTCCGAATTCGCCCTTTTCGGGAATGGTATGAAATATCCATTCTAGTGCACCAGTCTTTATGTTAAATCCTCTAATATCTCCGGGTATGGATGGAAGTTCATCGGGTACCATACAGCCAACCACATAGATATCCCCGTAAACTACTCCCGGGGCATTACTGGTAACATCTACGGAATTTTTAGCAGCCCCTTCAATCTCCAGTCCGGTATAAAAATCGACCCTGCCATTGGTGCCAAAAGTTGGATCTGGATTACCATCCTTGGTAAACACCTTATAAAGGGTACTGCCATGTACAAATAAAATGGCATCGGGAACCTTATCCTTTCCGTCGTAGAAGGCTATCCCCCGCATTAAAGGTGGTATTCTGGTAGGGTCTGGTGTAAATTCCCATAGAGCACTACCATCTTCCGGATTAAGGGCAACAATAGTCTTTGCTGGTGTATAGACGAACATACGGCCCTTTGCCACCAAGGGATTGCAATTGATCCCAGCTCCTTCTTCCTCTTCTTCATAGCGCCAAACTTCTTCTAATTCGGAAACATTCTCCGTGTGTATATAGTCTAGTAGAGAGAACTTATTATCGGAGGCATAGGTTCGCCATTCATGGCTCGACTTATATTCACTCGACGGACCTTTTTCTTTGCAACCCACCAGAAGGGCAGTTAGCAACAGACCGTATAATGTAAAATTAAAATACTTCATTTTTCAGGCAGGTTTAAATAGGCCACTAGAATCCAATATACTGGAAATTTCGCATCGGTGTCAATGCTTACTTCCAAAACAGGTTTAGCTTCTTAATTTGTTCTGTTCAAAAGGACAAAAAAATAAAGCACTTTTCAAAGTTAATTGCATCATTTAGTAGAAGTATTTTGTCGAAAGCGCGTGCTCACTATTCCATGAAGTACCTGGGGAAACAGAAACATCAGATACGCTATGCAATAATTTATTCGAGATTGGAATGGGCTACCTATGTAGTCGGATGTAAGGGACTAAGGGAAATACCAGACGTTCTTCCGGGTATCCAATTTTTTCTTTATACGTAATACCATGGTTATTCCTGCACTAGGTAGTACCGCTACTCTAGTCATGGTAATTTTCCATTAGTAGTTGGTATTGTTTTTCCAAAATCTCTGGAGTAATGCCGTGCCCTGTGTTTTTTTTTAGGTGGAAGGTTTTGTGATCCAGTTTTATGGAGTCAAAATAGGGTTTGTTGATATCATTTGGACATAAAAGGTCAAATTCCCCCTGAAATATATGGACAGGTATTTTTAAATTCGGACCTATTTCATATAAATCTATATCCTCAGACATTCCGGATATTTTAAGTTTTTGATCACCAATAAGGCTAAAAAAGGAATAATCATCTCCGTCCATACGTGCTTTTCGTTCCTCGTCACTATCAAATTCCGGGTTTATTTTATAAAAGGCTTCGGTTATTGGGGCCGATAATTCCCTTTCATATTTTTTTATAATTCTAAAGAGTTTGCCTGCGGTCCGTCCATCTCTATAAGGCGGTTTTCCCAGAGCATCCAGTTTTTCGAGCGTTGTGCTGTCCTGATGTTTTTCTGCTAGCTTTTTTGTTTTGTCGTATCCGAAGGACAGACTGTGCTGTAAGTTTACCAATTGCGATGTCCCCATATAGCAGTGGAATAGACTGGGAGAACGTGCTGCCATTTTGGTGGCCAAAACCGTACCCCAGGAATCGGCCATCAATATCAGTTTTTCCTGCCCCAAAGAACTCCTTACATATTCCGCCAATTCTATTCCATCCGCCACCATCTGATCGAGAGTAAGAGGATTTGAAATAAGGAAATCTATCGTAAGCTCGTCGGGAGCATTTTTTTTATAGGTTCATCCGGCCCCCCTTTGGTCCCAATTTACCACCATGAAGTTCTCGAGCCAGCCCTGGAATACACTGTCGGCATAAGGACTCATCGGACTTCCTGGTCCGCCGTGAATAAATAATACAATAGGATTTTGGCTATGCTTGCCTTTTATGGATACCCATTGTTCTATACCTCCTATTTTGAGGTAGGTCTCTTGTTCAACTATTTCTTGCGCATAACAGGATAGCGCTAGTAATTGGACTACCATGGTGCATGAATTTCTCATGTTTTAAAAATGTTATGGATAAGCAAAGCTCCTTTGTAAATATACCGCGATCCTATGTTCAGACCGAGGTAATTTAGATTAAGCATACAATGGACCATTATCTATGTTTGTGTATTAATCAACCTCAGTATATTAAAACAAAAAAAGGTGGTTTAAGATAAAAAGCAGATATTATCTAAGATTAGAGAACTGGATTAGGACCTTTCATAGGAGCTATTGTTGCACTTTCGCTATGTGTCTTTTGCTAAATGTGTATTGATTTGCTGAATCAATTTCTGCGCCTCTTTTTTTACTTTCTTAAAGTATTTTATCATACTTTTTCTGCGAACATAAGTCTGCTTTATATAATTTCTTCCTTCAATACTTTGAGCAAAGGCAATCAGGTTTTCAGGTGATTCTTTTTCAATCGGTAACATTGGGAAATCACTTAAATTTATTTCTATTTTTTCAAGGATGACCTGATTTACTTCATTGTACATTGCATAATATTTCTCCTCCTCATTAAATGCATCGAGAAGGTACTTAGTATCAGTATAATATTTCGTGAGATTGTTTTGTAGATTTTCAAAACCAGAGAGATTGGGATTTTCAGAATTTTGCAGTTTATTAAATGTTCTATCAGTCATTGGTAATTGATGATATGGACCAAAAAAGACAAGTTTTAAGCTGTCTAAGTGGCTGGTGTCATAAGAAATTATATTAAGCGCCCAGGATTCAATTCTTATTCTATGTGCTAATTTACCTGTAACGTAATTGCTTTCTACTGTATCTCGAGCAAGGTCGCGTTTAAACTCTTCCAATAGAGCTTTAGACTTATTGAATTCTTTTCTTCCCTCATTCCAATTATTTATTTGAAGCGCTATTAAAATTCCAATAACCACAAGAACTATTTCTCCAATGGCATAAATCAGATACTTACTGAACTTATTTTCAGAGAGTAGTTTTTGTCTAATTTTTCTAAAGAACTTTATCATTGATTATTGGTTTCTGGTAATGAGGCACAACGGTTGGTGTAAGATGCGTTTTAATGCGTCTTACACATTGTTGTGTGTAGTTTATTCCCTTACATAAACCTGCTCTCCGTTAAAGATCGTTAGCAGAACTTTGGTTTCGGAGATTTTTTCTGCTTCAATATTAAACAGGTTCTGGTCTAAGACTACAAAATCTGCACTTTTACCCTTTTCTAAAGAACCAGTAATGTTCTCTTGGTTCATCAAATAGGCTCCGTTTATGGTATAAGCCTCAATAGCGGTGGCAAGATCAATTTTTTCAAGAGGAGAAAGTTGCTCATTTGAAGTATTGTCTGGATGTCTTCGGGTAACCGCAGATTCAATTGCCGGGAACGGCCCCTGCCAAAACAACGGTCCGTCAGAAGCCAGAACAAACCTCCCAGATGATTCCTGTAATGATTTCATCGGGAAAATGTGCGCTAACCTGAACTCTCCTAATTGGGCGGCCAATGCTGTGGAGTAATCTGAAGGAAACCAAAAAAACGGTGAGAATTCAGCTGTTACATTTAGTTCATTGAAGCGAGCCAGGTCATCAGGTTGTATGGTCACCGCATGTGCTATTTGGTGCCTTGCATTAAGTTTTCCATTTTTTTGTTTTACTCTTTCAAGGGCATCTAGAAATTGTCTTACAGCACCATCGGCATTAGCGTGAACTGTAATACCTAACCCCATCGAATCAAACCTCTCAACATCTTCAACTAATTCTTCAAGCGAATAAAAAAGTAAACCGTTGTCTTTAGTAACCAAATACGGTTCAACTACCGATCCTGTGGTTCCCAGTGTTCCATCCAGCGATAATTTGACATAATCCACTCCAATAAATTCTGTTGAAAACTCAGATCTATTCAAAATTGCTTCTTCTTGCTCTTCTAGTGGAGATGGTTCTAATGGCCCTTTGTAAGTCCATGACAGACCGATTCTCATGCTCAGAGTGTCCCTGTTATCAATATCCTTAAAAGCTTGGGCCCAGATATTTTTTGCGTGTTGTTCTTTTGCCGCAGTGATGCCGAATGAATTTAAGTAGTTCACAGTTTCAGACATACCCTGGTAGTGTTCCTCCCTTGTCAATGCTGGAAAATGCTTCCAACCCCATAGACCGGCCGCCTTCTCTTTGAGCAATCCTGTAGGTTCTCCTCCGGCATCCTTAATAATCTCACCACCCTTAGGATTAGGAGTATTTTTATCAATTCCTTCCATATCCAGCGCCTGGGTATTGAGCAATGATTCATGTTCAGAATCGGAGAGCATCACAACAGGTTTATCAGACACTACCTCATCTATGAAAGATCTGTTGGGACTCAAGTTTGGAAATAATGCCAGAGGTAACTGTTCAACAAATAATAATTCAAGATCAGGATTTTTTGAGGCGTAATCGGCAAGCTTCTCCTGTAACTCTTCAATACTTTTTTCTGTACCATCGTATCGCAAGGTTTTACCTTTTAATTGCTTTGAATTGTAAAAGCCTTCAAAGTGAATGTGTGTGTCATGTATGCTAGGCATTACAAACTTACCATCGAGGTCTACAATAGTCGTTTCTAAATTTTCAGTGAATGCTGTGGCATCCTCATCGGATCCTATAAAAATGATATTACCATCTTCTATCACAATAGATTCTGCCCATGGATTTTCCTTGTCAACCGTGTATATCTCTCCATTTTTATATAGGGTTGTTGTTCTTTCCTTATTTGTCTGACATGATGAGAGGATCAATAATAATGTGAGTAGGTTAATCGTAATTTTCATGTTTTTCTTAATTTATAACATTACACACAACAATTGAATATAGCACATTATGTACTACATATTACTTATAGCTAAGATAACAAATCATCTAATCCTTTGAAGGAATTTTCTGCCACATGGGAATAAATTTCACCATAAGGGACTTCCCTTATAATTAATGAAATGATTTTACTAGGGGTGGTATCCCAAACCCTTGCTTTTGCGAGCTTGGAGCATGGGAAGAGTGATGTAATAAGAAGGGGATTATCATTTCTTAATGTTGCCTAACCCACTTGGCTGAGATTTGTTGGCACTGTTCGCTTCGAAAGGAACGGTCCTTTAGTGAGAAATCAATCTGTTTTTGTTGCTCTTTATACTTAAATGTTGGTATGTTATTATAATTGGAGAGAGACTAGGGTTTTTATTTAAATAGTTGTTTCCATTTTCCACAATTACTTTCAAGGCATTTCCAGTATTCGCTGGAGGTGTTCTATCTATTAATTACATACGGCATTGTAGCACCTTATTCTTTACTTTTATACAGTTCCATCGCATTTAAGTATTTTATTCCACCGGATTTGGTTTGATCGTTAATAAAGCCACCTGCATCAGGATGATTCGCCTGAATCCAATTTAAAAACCTATCTCTGTTCGCTACAAACAAAGAATCGTTGAAAACCACATATTTTGTTGTTTCAATGCTCGTGATTTTATTTTTTTCAATACGTAAAACCTGGTCCGTAACTATGGGTTGTTCGTGCAGGAAATCGATTCTTTTGTCCGTCTTTGATATTCTTGCTTTTACATTTCCATTTTCTTCTTTGATTTCAAGGATTTGATAGGTGGGTTCAAATATGGAATCCCATTGTAACCATGCTATATATTCCTGTTGCGAAAAGGTCTGTTCATAGTCGTACTCGGTTTCCCTGGTATAAAGACTGTCTTCTAATAAGGATTTAATGGCAGAAGTATCTGATTTGTCGAGAATGGTATAGTATTTTTTGGCAAGTTCCAGTTTCTCCATTTCTTTTTCGGAAAAATTACAAGACATTAGTACAAGCGTTAGTAGTATTCCAAAAATCTTCATTTTAGTCATAGAGTGCTTTGTTGGTATCGTGTACTGAAGGGCTTTCGGTTCGATTGTTTATGGCTATGAATGGCTACTTTTTTATTTCCTTTTCAATTTCGATTCTTAGTTTTTCGATTTTATCTTCCACCACCGAATAATATTGAAGTATAAAGTTCCTGTTTATTTGAATCTTCCATAAATAGCTCAGCAGTATCTTCTCCTCCTCCGGTGCAATATTCAAGGGGACATCAATTCCAATAATTTGTTTGTCTTCATTGAATTGCAGGTTTTTAGAAATGGAGCTGTTGATTTCTTTAAAATAATTCTCCTGGAATTGCAACTCATAATAATCTTCTTCTAATTTTCTCAAGGTGTTATAGTCATATTCGTATAGAGAAATTATGTTGGTTCTTAGGGAGTCATTTCTAATTAATTCCAGACCTCTGGACTTTAGCGTTTCATATCCGGAAGTGTTTTGAATGGAAACAAAATCTCTTGTCAGATTAAAATAGTGGAAGATTATGGAATCCTTTGCAATAGGCTTATTGGCAATCAAATTCCGAAAGTATTCCACAGCATTTAGGCCCGTTTTATGCCCAGTTATGTTCAAACGAGCGTCTTCCAAATCTTTCTTCAATCCATTGTTAATTTCAGATAGGATTTTATTCTCCGCATTTCGGTTATTCCTGTTATCGTTCCAATTATTTAAAGCGAAAGCTGAAATGACAGCAATAAAAATCGATAGAAACTCAAAGGTGTATTTTTTCCAATTCTTTATTTGCATTTTTTTCATTTAAACGT
>CAZWPZ010000053.1:0-2829 GCA_964636005.1 uncultured Eudoraea sp. | reverse complement strand
TATTTTTTTTAAAAAACTCTTGTTCTCAAAAAGAGCCCCCAGCCAATACACTTCCAGAACACCTACCAAAAGTCCTACCAGGGTGATAGTAATACTAGCAAAAAGAAAAACTTCTGGGGTAACGGTGATAGAAGCAGACGGGTTGATATTTTGATTCTGTGTTGCTGCTTCTTGAATAAATAATTGAAACCATCCTCCTAGGCACCAGATTACGCCAAAAGGAAGTATTCTGCTTATATTTCGTTCAGCTATTCGGGAGATTGCCAAGGACTAAGCTCGTTTAGATTACTTATAGTATTACTATTACTTTGGGTATTGCAAAGTCATATTATATCAAATATAATGTTTAGATGTCAAGATACTAATAGCAATGTACATCATTTAAAGAAACCTGGTTTTTCAGCATCCTTTTGACAATTATATGCTATTTAAAAAATCACTTAAATCCTGTTCTTTACTTAGGCCTAGTTTCTTTTTGAGCCGATATTTTGACTTGAGGACACTGTCTGGCATTACATTTAAAGTAGCCGCAATTTCTTTGGTAGTTAAGTTCATTCTTAAAAACGCTGCTAAACGAATTTCCTTTTCTGAAATGTTCGAATCAAGGGTTTTGAGTTTTTGGTCGAAATTGTTATGCACATCAGCAAAATAAGTTTTAAATACCTCCCAGTCTTTGTCAGAGGCATTTTCTTTTTTTAGTAGCATAACAATGCGGCGGAACTCTAATTTGAACTTTTCGGGAGAATTTTTAATACTTTCTAAATTCTCCATGAGGTCTTTAATAAATGTGTTTTTTTGTACCAGATGTAAAGTCTGACTTGCAAGTTCTCTTTTTTTATAGGCGATTTCCTGTTTATAAAGGTCCTCTTGTTTTTCTCTTGCAATCCGATTCTTCTTAATACGCTGGCGAAATCCAAAGACTAAAAGCCCGGAGAGTGCAATCGCAGAGGTCATTCCCCCTGCATATAGACCCTTGGTAAGTTTGTCGACTTTGGCTTTTTCATTTAGCGTTTTTATTTCTTCTTCTTGTAAGGCTATTTCTGCCTCTTTTCTTTCCGTTTGATACTGAATCTCTAATTCATTTATTTTATTTGTCTTATCTACACTATATAAACTGTCGTTTGTTTGCTTATATTTTTCAAGATATTTCAGGGCGTTTTTGGTATCGTTTTTTTCTTTATATATGTTATAAAGATTTTCATATGCTTGATTAATACCGACGTCGATCTTTAATTCTTGACATAAATTGAGGGCTTCCATGGAATTTGCTAAAGCAAGATCATAATTGTCTAAGGCAAGGTGAACTTCACTTAGATCTAATAAAATAATTTGTTTGCTAAAGCCAGAATCCATCTTATTTGCTATAATTAAACTTTCTAGGTAGGTTTCTTTAGCCGACTCATACTCTTTAAGGACGAATTTTAATCTGCCATATTCGTTAAGCGAGGTAGAAATTAGTACTGAATCCCCCATTTTATGACTCAACTCTAAGGCTTTTGACAAGTTGACCTCTGCGCTGTCCTTTTGCACTGGGTCCCTGGTATAAAGGATGCCAAGTCCTTGATGGGCCAAAACCAAAGTGTATAGAATATTATTTTTTTCGAATACCGGAATAGATTGGTAGTAGTACTGAAGAGCTTCTGTTTTATTACCTAAAGACTCGTGAACACAGGCAATATTATAACAGGTTTTTGCATAACCAATTTCATCTTTTTGATTTTTAAAAATTTTAGCAGCCCTTAAGCCGTATTTCAAGGAAAGTTCAAAATAACCCTGTTCTAAATAAATGGCATTTTTTAGTATAAAAACGGATCCAAGTTGCAATGAATCCTTCGGCTTTGTTAAGACATTTTCTGCGAAATCACAGTATTCAATAGCGCGCTCGTATTTAGATTGATAAAAATAGTCGTTGGCCATTCTTATTACAGTCCTTACCTCTTGTTCTGGAAGTTTATGTTTCCTAAAAATATCTAAGGCTTTTTGAAATTCTAATTCTGCTTCTTTAAAGTTGCTGATTTGTGAGTTGGTTAGGCCAAGATTGGTATGCCCAATTCCCATCCCTTTTGGATACTCTAGTTCTTGAGATAGAATAACCATCTCATTGGCATACTCTTTGGCTAAGTCAATATTATTATTTAAGGAATACATCCATAATTGATCGAGTATTTTTATGCTATTCGTATCTTTTTTAGTGGTATTGTAAATGTTTAAGAGACTATCGATTCTCTCAATTTCTTGGGAAAATATAAACTGCGTAAAACTTGTTAAAACTAGAAAATAACAGATTAGTGGTTTCATACCTTTACTTTTTAATGCCTACAAGATACCTTAAAAATCTGTTTGATATGGGATTTGGATTTCTGAAGAAAAGTCAAGAGCTCTTTACTTTGTCCAGTATTACTGAAATTTTATAGAATAACAAAATATCTTTTATGTACTGATTTTATTGGCTTTTTCACGCAATTATAGTCTCATAGAATTACTTCTTGTCCATACTTCGGTACACCATCCTTTTTGACTGCTGTCCATAGTTTGTCCATGGACAAAATTAGGTAGAAGCTTGATTTGGAGATAGTTTTATGCCGTTGAATCTTTAAAGCAAGAAATTATGAAAACAAGACTTTCTTTCCTAAAAATGTTTACCAAGCTCAGTTTATTAGTACTACTAGTATATTCCTGCAGTAGTGATACAGATGAATTGCAAACTCCAGTTGATGATCCCGTTTCGCAGGACGATCCCGTAGCGACAGACTTTAATAGCGTGGTTGCTAAAGGAGGTGAATTCGAAGAAGTACCCGAGTCTAGATCTGATGTTGTTCTGGCAGAGGG
>CAZWPZ010000052.1:0-1914 GCA_964636005.1 uncultured Eudoraea sp. | reverse complement strand
GGGTTAACTACTCCCGACTTAATGGTTTCGACTTTGATTTCCTTTTGCTTTTCTTGGCCGTAGGTCACAAATCCAAATAAGAGCATTGCAACCAAAATTTTACTTGTTTTTATCATTTGGGGACGTTTTATCTTATAAAACGCCCCCCTATGCCGCATCTTGTATTAAATCCAATTAAAATTCCTAAATTCTCGGTCACTAACACAAAGCTCGATAAAAGGTAGCATTATATCGACAAGTCGTATGGATGTGCACTGCAAAAGGTCGGATTAATCTGTTTTTAATCGATATTTCATTCTTCCATCTTAAGCAAGATATTGGGATTGGGACAATTTTTGGCGTAATCCACAACCTCTGCTTTAGAACAAACGCCCGGATAATCCCCTGTATTATTTCCAATATTTGCAATAATTTGAAAATGAAGATGTGGGGCATAGTTAACGTTAATGGAGGAGTCCCCTAAACTTCCTAGAACATCGCCCTGGCCAAATGGCTTGTTTATATATAAGTCCTCTAGAGATTCCAAAGATAAATGGCCATATAGTGTATAAAATACGACCTCATCAATGGTATGTTGCAAGATAATAGTAGGGCCATAATCCCCTGAGACATTATTGTTCTTAAAGCTATGCACTTTTCCATCAAGAGGTACAAGAACTTCCGTTCCTTTTTCGGACCAAAAATCCATTCCAAGGTGGATATTACGCTCCATACCCATCTCCTCTTTTATGGCCACCTGTCCTTTATATAGATTTCGTTCTTCCAAATAACCCCCGTAAGCTACCTTGGCACTATTCTCCCAAAGAATCCTATCAATATAACGCTGGCAAAGTATGGGGTCCGAAAGGTCTACATCGCTGATTCTTTTATTATTTACAGATAAATCGAGCTTCGTATAATCCTTTTGGCTAGCATTTCCTTTTAATAAATAGAGGGTATTCGTACCAGCTTTGTAGAGTATTTGTTCTAATTTTTCCAAATTGAAGTAAACCTTATTTATCACTCAAAAGTAGCGGATAAATCATAATTAACAGCTTTTTAACCACGATTCAAGGAAGAATTAAGCACTTTTGAATAAAATATTGGTGATGAAAGTATATACCTTGACCCTTTTGTTTGGTTTTCTGTTTTTTTCGAGCGGTTGCCAGACAAAAATAAAAGGCAGTAACGAGCCCTCAAATGAAATTGGTCTCGCAGATAAATGGAGTAATCAGGATTTAGAAAATCTGGAGACAGCTTATTTCGCTAGTGGCTGTTTTTGGTGTGTTGAAATTATTTTTGAAAATGTCAGAGGTGTTCAGGAAGTAATCAGCGGTTACTCTGGAGGGAAGGAAGTAAACCCGACTTATGAAGACGTAGGCTACGGCCGAACCACGCATGCGGAAGCAGTAGAAATTTATTATAATCCTGAAGTTATTTCGTATCCAGAGCTGGTACTCATATTTTTTGGTTCGCATGATCCTACTACGCTAAATCGTCAAGGCCCCGATAGAGGTCCTCAGTATAGATCCATTGCTTTTTACAAGAACGAAGAAGAGAAAAAAATCATAGAATCTACTATAGCCTCTTTAGAAGAAAGCAAGGTATACGACAGGCCAATTGTAACAGAAGTAAAAGCTTTTGATATATTTTATATGGCAGAAGATTACCATCAGGATTACGAAAGAAAAAATCCTAACAATTCTTATATCAGACAGGTGTCAACGCCAAGGTACAATCGTTTTAAAAAGAATTTTTCGGAATATTTAAAGAAGGACCACCACTGACAAGGTATTTTCTTTATGATATAGGGAGCGACTTTTACAAGTCGCTTTTTTTATTGCTAAATGTATGCCTATATTTAGGGATTGCTAATCCACAACTTAACTAAATGAAATACAATAAAAACAACACTACTCTTGGAATCTTTGCAAT
>CAZWPZ010000051.1:0-13257 GCA_964636005.1 uncultured Eudoraea sp. | reverse complement strand
GCTTTGACAAAAGAGGAGTTCCAGAACCCTTCTCTCAGAGAGGAAACAATTACACCTCTTGAGGTAGTGGCATGAATACATTTTATATCCGGACCATTACCATCCACTACCAGACCAACATGATTAATCTGTTTTGCTTTTTTTGTTGTTTTAAAAAACAAGAGATCTCCTTTATCTACCTTGTTGAGGTTAATTTTTTTGGCCTCTTTGGCCATTTCACTGGAAACGCGTGGCAGTGTAATATTGTGTGTGCCAAAGGAAACATACAATAAGCCGGAACAGTCCATACCTTTTTTCGTGGTACCTCCATATTTATATCGGACACCAGAATAGCCAAGGGCTGTAGCAATAATTTCCTCTGCTGGAGTAAATTTTCTTATTTCCGGTTTTAGATCGGTGATTTCATCTTTAGGGGGAAGCGTATCGACAGGACTTGGAGGAACCGAAACCGTTCGTTTGCTGCTGTAGGTGGTTTTCTTTTTTACAACGCCGCAACTACAGAAGAATAGAAACAAAAGAAAAGTACAATACCGAATACGCATTTTTATAAATAAAATTCTCTTCTAGGATCTAAATTAGGCATTTTCTATAATAAGTGCAGCTGTTTTGGCACTTGCTCCTGATCCTCCTAACTTATGTTGCAGTTCTTCATAAGCCTTTAATTGTTCTTTTCTTTTAGCACCAGTGAGGATTTCTCTGAGTTCTTTTTCCAGATTAGAAACGGTTAGGTCATTCTGAATTAATTCTTTCACAACTTCTCGATCCATAATCAGATTTACGAGAGATATATATTTTAAAGTGATTATTCTTTTGGCAATTTGATACGATATCCAGCTTCCTTTGTAGCACACTACCTGAGGAATTTTAAACAAGGCTGTTTCTAAAGTGGCTGTACCAGAGGTAACCATTGCAGCGTAGGCATTATTTAAAAGATCGTAGGTTTGATTCTGCACTATTTTTACTTGAAAATTCCTGGTGAATTCCTCATAAAAGGACAAGTCTAAACTTGGAGCAGCCGCAATAACAAATTGATATTCCGGAAATTTGGAAACAAGTTTTATCATAATACCAAGAATCATCGTCACCTCTTGTTTTCTACTTCCAGGTAATAAGGCTATTATCGGTTTTACTTTATCCAGATGATTCGCCTTTATAAATTCTTCCTTGTTCAAACAATTCTTGTGAGCAATTGCGTCAATTAAAGGGTGCCCAACAAAATCTACCTTGTACTTATGCTTATTTTCATAAAAGTCTTTCTCAAAAGGCAAAATAACATACATCTTATCTATATCTCTTTTAATGCTGTTTATTCGACCTTCTCTTGAGGCCCAAATCTGCGGAGAAATATAATAGTTTGTAGTAAAATTGTTCTGTTTTGCCCACTTAGCTATACGTAAGTTAAATCCTGAAAAATCAATAAAAATTACAACATCAGGTTTAAATTCTGCTATGTCGACCTTACAAAAGGCTATATTTTTCTTGATTGAAGAAAGGTTTCGAAGCACTTCAATAAAACCCATAAAGGCCATTTCCTTGTAATGTTTAACCAAGGTAGCACCTGCAGCCTCCATCATATCGCCTCCCCAACATCTTATCACAGCTTCGGGGTCCTTCTTGATAAGTTCTTTTATCAAGTTAGACCCGTGTAAATCTCCGGAAGCTTCTCCTGCTATGATATAGTATTTCATTTTAGAAAATCTTGTAGTACAATATTGTCAAGGCAGTTATCAAGGTTGCCATTAAAACGCCTCTGGCCCTGAGGTCTCTTCTTAGTTTTAAAAAACCAAAGAAAGCAATAAGGTTTAAAATAGCCCCTAATGCTAAAAGGCTTCCAATATGCTCTTGTTCAACGGCGATTTGTAAAGTTTCTTTGATACCGTAATCAGAAAAGACTACAATATACAGCAAGGTGCCTAAAACATTGGCAATAAGCCCTACTACAAAACCGATTACTACTTCTTTTTTTCTATTCATTTAAATCCCAGCTATTTAAATCGTGAATTACGTGATGAGCGGTAAGGTCGAACTGCGTGGGGACCACAGAGATATATCCATTGCTTAAGGCCCATTCATCGGTATCTTCCCCTTTATCCAATAATTCAAATTCTCCTGTAAGCCAATAATAGTCTTTTCCCATAGGATTAGTCCTTTTGTCGAATTTCTCTTTCCAATTGGCCCTGGCTTGTCTGCAAATTTTAACTCCTTTTAAGGAGCCATTGGTACTTTTTGGAATATTTACATTGAGAACAACACCTTTAGGCATGCCGTGTTCAAGTGCCTCTCTTACGATCTGCTTAATGGCGAATTCTGCATTCTCAAAATGGGCGTTCCAGGAATAATCACATAGGGAAAAGCCAATAGCTGGAATTCCTTCAATACCCGCTTCAATAGCAGCACTCATGGTACCCGAATAAATAACATTTATGGAGGAATTAGAACCGTGATTTATCCCACTAACACAAATATCTGGTTTTCTCGACAAAAGTACCTGCAGACCCAGTTTGACACAGTCTGCTGGAGTACCACTACAACTGTATTCTTTTATATCACTTTGGTCGGGGTCAATAACCACTTCTGTAGCCGTTAAGGTACTATCAATAGTAATGGCATGCCCCATACCAGATTGTGGACTGTCTGGAGCAACTACCACGACATCCCCGAGGTCTTTCATATAACTAATTAAAGCGCGTAATCCCGGTGCAGTGATGCCGTCGTCGTTAGTTACCAGGATAAGGGGTTTTTCCATACTGTATACTTTCTGACACAAAAATACGTTTTTAATATATTTATCAAGGCCCTATGGAAGTCTTGTTCGTTGTTAAGAAGTACATGGGATGAGGTGTTTCTTGGACATGTGGATTATTAGAACTTGAATCCTAGGTCCTGAGCAATAGGGTTTTAAATAAGTGGATGTGAGAGTGGTTTAACATAAAATTAATTCCCATGCCCTTTTAATTGGCATGGTTTTTTCAGTATCTTAGGGAATTCTTTTAAGAAGTTTTGGTACTAAATCCAAAGTTCTGAAGGGAAAAAGCAAATAGCAGAAAAAAAATTTTTATGAAGAAAAATTTAATTTTAGGGTTTTTAGTGGTTTTAATTGCGGTTGCATCCTGCAGTTTTACTAATAAATCTTTTGAGAACAACGACAAGGATAAGTTACTTCTAGACTTAATCACCTATATATTGGAACGAGGGCATTACGAGCCAAAAGACATCAACGATGATTTCTCCGTAAATGTTTTTGAGGATTTTATAGATGTTATTGATCCTACTAAAAGATATTTTATGGAGGATGACATTCTGGAGTTTGAGAAGTATAAATTTCAGATAGATGATCAAATAAAGAATACAGATATCTCCTTTTTTAATCTGGTTTACGAGAGACTATTAGTTCGAATGGCTAACGCCAAAGAAATGTACAGGGAAGTACTCGACCAACCTTTTGACTACACATTAAATGAATCCATTGATATAGATTATAAGGAACAGGCTTTTGCCAGTTCTAAAGAGGATTTGAAAGAGCGCTGGAGAAAACAATTGAAATACGCTACCATTGGAACGTACGACTCTAAGTTAAAAGACCAGGAGTTAATGGTAGAGGAAGACAAAGACTATGTCAAGGTGCCTAAAGAAGAATTAGAGTTGGAAGCAAGAGAAGCTACTAGGAAGACTTTAGATGAGTACTTCGATTTTGTAAACGACTTGCAAAGAAAGGATTGGTTTGTTTATTATATCAATACTATAGTGGATGAATTTGATCCGCATACTTATTATTTTGCCCCTGAAGACAAGGAAAAGTTTGATATCAGCATGTCTGGAAAATTCGAAGGAATTGGTGCGCGTTTACAAAAGAGACCAGAAGGAGCTAAAATTGTTGAGATTATATCTGGTGGTCCTGTTTGGCGCGATCAACAATTGGAAGTCGGAGATGAAATTCTAAAGGTCGGGCAGGCTGGAGAAATGCCTGTAAACATCGTAGGAATGCGATTGGAAGATGCTATCAAGCTTATAAAAGGTCCTAAGGGAACCGTGGTAGATCTAACGGTAAGAAAAGTAGATGGCAGCATTGAAGAAATCTCTTTGACAAGGGATGTAGTAGAGCTGGAAGAGAGCTATGCGAAGTCGGCCACTGTAAAAAAAGAAGACCATAAATACGGTATTATTAACTTACCGAAGTTCTATGTGGATTTCGAGGATTACGGAGAACGCAATGCTGCAACAGATGTCGCCAAGGAAGTGGAACTTCTAAAGGAGGAAGGAATAGAAGGATTGGTAATAGATCTCAGAGATAATGGAGGAGGGTCCTTAAAGACAGTAGTGGAGATGGCTGGTCTTTTTATAAAGGATGGCCCTGTGGTTCAAGTTCGTTCTTCTGGCAAAGAAAAAGATGTTTACGAGGATAAGGATGAAAGAATACAATGGGACGGGCCCCTGGTTATTCTAGTGAACGAATTGTCTGCCTCTGCCTCAGAAATTCTGGCGGCAGCAATGCAAGACTATAAGCGTGCCGTTGTAATAGGCAGTAAACAAACCTTTGGAAAAGGAACCGTTCAAAACGTTATTCCTCTAGAAAATATAGTCAGGAGTAATGAACACGGGGATCTTGGTGCCATAAAACTTACCACACAAAAGTTCTACCGGATAAATGGAGGTTCTACCCAATTAGAAGGTGTAAAAAGTGATGTGGTAGTCCCAGATCGTTACAGCTATATAGACTTGGGAGAAAGGGATCAAAGAAACCCACTGAGTTGGGATAAGATTTCTCCGGCAGATTACAAGCCTTGGGATGGCTATATCGATTATGAAATGACAATTGAGAATAGTACCAAAAGAATGGCTGCTAATAAACAAATAGCCTTGATTGAAGAAAATGCGAAGTGGTTAAAAGAACAACAGGATAACAATGTGGTGCCTTTAAATTTTGAAACCTATAAGAAAGAGGAAAAGGCAAGTCGTGAAAAATCGAAATACTTCAAGTCCATTTCAGACTACGATTCTCACTTAACATTTGAGTCGCTGAAATATGAGGAGGCATTGTTTACAAAAGATCCGGATTTGAGAGAGAAAAGAAATCGTTGGCATACTAATCTAGCTAAGGATGTGTATGTGGAAGAAGCAGTAAATGTTCTGCAAGATCTTCAAATGAACAATATTAAAAACGGCAAGCTAGCTAGTGTAAAAGGATAAGCTTGGAATCGTTTTTTGGTTTCAAAAGGAAATCAGTATTTTTTATCAAAGCCTTCAATAGTAAATTGGAGGCTTTTTAATATCTTGATTCGGCCAAATCTTTCTGTTTTGGAATGTTTTTGATACAAATAAATTCTACTTATGCGTAACACTCTTGCAATTAGTTTATTATCATGTTTTTTACTCTTTATATCTTGTTCTGAGGACGACCCTCTTGGATCGGATATTACTTTGCCAGAATCCGAAGAGCAACTCGATGTAATTATTAGTTCTGAACTCCGATTAAACCCCACAGGCTATGCACCGCTTTCGGCCACTTTAGACCTTGTAACCGATAAAGATGTTGATGTTGTTCTTAAAGTAGTCGGTAAAAACGGCAGGGATTCAGATGTTGTAAAGCGGTTTAACAATCTAGGAACAGACTTTAAAATACCTGTTCACGGGCTTTATGCAAATGAATTAAATAGACTAGAGTGTACATTTTACGACAGGGCGGGCCTAGATTTGGGGACCCAGTCTTTTACACTTCAAACCGGGGCACTTCTACAAGATTTACCTCAAATTACCATAGAAACAGCAAAACGAGATCAGATGGAGCCGGGTATGACCTTAGTCAGTTATTTCGGTTATAATGAGGACTTATTTCCCCAAAGACCCTTTATTTTTGATTCTTTTGGGGATATAAGATGGTATCTGGATTTTAAAAATCATCCAGAATTAAATCAACTTTTCTATGACAATGGAATAGAACGATTGGCCAATGGAAACTTTTATTTTGGTTCTGGAGGTGCCGCATTTGGGGGTGATGCAGCTAATGCGATTTATGAGGTAGACTTGTTCGGGATAGTGGTAAATACGTGGGAAATGCCTAATTACGGATTTCATCACGATGTTACTGAAAAACCTAATGGGAATTTCTTGGTTTCGGTAAATAAACTCGGGGCCTCTACTATTGAAGACTACATTATTGAAATAGACAGATCTAGCAAAGAAATAATCAATGTGTGGAATTTGAATGTTTCTTTGGACAATTCCAGAAGAACGCTCAAAGACGATCCCAGAGATTGGATTCACGTTAATGCAGTGGTTTATGATGCATCAGACGATACCATAATCGTTTCCGGAAGGACGCAAGGAGTTATCAAGCTGACCTCAGATAATCAAGTGGTTTGGATCATGGGACCTCATAAAGAATGGGGTACAGCAGGAGATGGATCTGATCTAAATACCTACTTGTTGCAGCCATTAGACGCCAATGACATGCCAATCAATTCTGTGGGAGTAAAAGACGGCGATATAAATCATTCCGATTTTGAGTGGAATTGGTACCAGCATGCGCCGGTATTAAAAAATGACGGGAACATCCTTTTATTTGATAATGGAGATAATAGAAACTTTTCCCATTCCGGACCTTATAGCCGTGCCGTGGAATTCCAAGTTGATGAAGCTTCAAAAACAATAAAACAAATATGGCAATATGGAAAGGAGCGAGGTGTTGAAACCTACTCGCCTGTAGTTTCGGATGTAGACTATTTGGAAGCCTCCGATCATGTGCTTTATTCTCCCGGATCGAATGCTTTTGATGTGGGTGTTAATGGTAAATCCATTGAAATAGATTATACCAGTAAAGAAGTTATTTTTGAAGCAACAATTATACCCCCTAAGGCATTTTATGATATCATAACCTTCCACAGAACGGAAAGACTTAGTTTATACCCCGATTAGACAGTCGAGCGAGCTAATACGATAAAAGTAAGACACACTAAATAGAAGTAGGCTTTAATTTGTTGCTGTATAACTGCCTCAATTTTGTTAGCTTCGGAGTAATTACATAGTTACAGTATCCTTGCTCCGGATTGTTTTTATAGTAGTCCTGATGATAGTCTTCTGCTTCAAAGAACTCTTTTAATGGACTTATCTCAGTTACTATAGGATTCTTAAAATAGTCCTGTAACATCTGTACTACTTCTTCTGCTGTAGCCTTGTCTATCTCATTTTCATAATAAATAACCGATCGGTACTGGGTTCCTACATCTGCTCCCTGTCGATTAAGAGTTGTTGGATCATGAGTGGTCATGAATATGGTAAGTAGATCTTTTAAGCTAATAATACTGGGGTCATAGGTTACTTTTACTACCTCTGCATGTCCCGTTAAACCAGAACATATTTCTCTATAAGTAGGCTTGCCAGGTGCATTGCCTCCAGTATACCCAGACACCGCCTTTTCTACGCCGTTAATTTCCAAAAGTACTGCCTCTACACACCAGAAACACCCTCCTCCAACAACGATTTCCTTGTAGTTCCCTTCCATGATTTAACTTTTACTATCCATTTTCATCGATTCCGAATTGATACAGTATCTAAGACCGCTTGGGGCAGGCCCATCCGGGAATACATGTCCTAAATGTGCATCACAGGTATTGCAAAGCACCTCTACCCGAACCATTCCAAAGGAACTGTCCTTTATATATTTAATGGCATTGTTTTTAATCGGTTGGGTAAAACTTGGCCACCCTGTACCCGATTCAAACTTAATAGTAGAATCAAATAGAGGTGTTCCACAACAAATGCAAGAGTAAATTCCCGCTTCATAAACACTGCACAGTGCACCAGAATGCGGACTTTCCGTTCCTTTTTTGCGTGTAATGCGAAACTGTTCTGGAGTTAAAACCTCTCTCCACTGCTCTTCCGTTTTCTCCATTCTCTTATCTGGGATGGGGTTCCCATTAACAGTATAATGTATAATATCTTTCCAAAGTAGCATAAATCTTTTTTTCGATTAATGGTAAATTATGAATACGTATAATTCGCCAACAAATTTTCTACTAGTATGTCGGCTGTGTTTTTCTAAACTTACAGTTTTTGCTGCTTGCTATCCCCATTCGTTTAATCGATTAGCATCTAACTTCAAAAAGATAAATAAAAGTGCTGTAAAGCCAATCAAACTAGAGCCTCCATAGCTAAAAAAGGGAAGAGGAATTCCTATGGTTGGCAAAATACCAATTACCATTCCAACATTGATAAAATAGTGGATCAACAAAATAGAGATTACGCCATAGGCATACATTCGACTGAATTCATTTTTTTGTCTCTCAGCAAGGTACACCAAACGGAGAAGTAAAAGCGTAAAGAGTATTACGACGGTGGCAGTGCCAACAAAACCCCATTCTTCTCCGACTGTCGTAAAAATATAATCCGAATGTTGCTCAGGGACAAAGTCGCCCTTAGTTCTGGTTCCTTCTAAAAATCCTTTTCCAAAGAATCCACCAGACTCTATGGCTTTTTCAGACTGGTAGGTATTATAGCCTATTGTTTTTCGAATTTCTTCAAGTTTGCTTGGGTCTTTTTCTAATCGAAGCCAAAGGCTAAATCGGTCTCTGTGCCTCTGCTCAAAAACATTGTTGAAAACAAAATTTACAGATAAGGAAAAGAGTATGGACCCAATAAACATAAAAACGATAGGGGCAACAGGGACCTTAAAGGTGCTTCTCTTTAATAGGTAGAATAAAATTATTAAAAGACTTAACCCAATACCTACCCATATAGTCCCAAACATCAGTGTGGTAACAAAGACGATAATGGCTAAGAAGCCGATTCCCAAATAAAATAGTGGAAGTCCTTCTCTAAAAAGAACAAAAATAAGCGCTAGAAAGACCAAGGCACTCCCTGGATCTGGCTGGGGTACTATTAGAATTACAGGTGTGAGTATAATCAGGAAGGAATATATCTGATCCTTCTTCTTTTTTATATCTGTCTGAATATCACTTAGATATTTTGCAAGTGCCAATGCTGTAGCTACTTTGGCAAATTCTGAAGGTTGAAAATTAAAAAAGCCTAGATTATACCAAGATGTAGCCCCTGCTATGGTTTTCCCAAATACAAATAAACCAAGTAAAAGGACAATGGAGATAATATACAGCACACTAGAAAACCGTTCGTAAAAACTAGATTCAAGAGCCAGAATGACAACAATGCTTAGGAGACTTAATAAAATAAAAAGCAACTGTTTCCCATATAGTTGGGAGAAATCAAAGATAGATAAGCTAGAATCCGTAAACGTACTGGAATATATATTTATCCAACCGATACCAACAAGAAGTAAATAGAATACAATGGTTAGCCAATCCAGGCGCTTGAGAACATTCTTACCAGACATACTCGTTTATCTTGAATTCTTCTCCGCTATACGGTTTAGCATATTCATGTTCAAGAGTTTTATCGAGCATCCGTTTCTCTAAATCTTTACGACTAATTTCGCCTTTCAAATATTTCTCAATCAATAAGGATGCTATATGTCCCGCATATCTAGAGCCATAATAACCATTTTCAATATATACAGCCAATGCAATTTTAGGATTGTCAACTGGCGCAAAAGCAACAAAAACAGAGTGGTCTGTCAATTGTGTTTTAACGCCATCTATTTTGGTGTAATTCTCCACCGTTCCAGTCTTTCCAGCAATCTCTATTCCCGGAACCTGAACCCACCTAGCGGTTCCTTTTTTGTATACATCCGCCATTCCTTGAATTACCGGTTCAAAATGCTTTCGGTCTATGGTAGTATATTTTGGGGTGGTGTATTCCAGAATAGAAATGTCTTTTCCTTCAATTTTTTTAAGAACATGCGGGGTAAAATAAAATCCTCTATTGGCTATTGCGGCAGTCATATTTGCCAATTGTACGGGGGTAACGGCAACTTCTCCTTGTCCGATGGAGTTTGAAATTATATAGGACGAAGCCCAGCGGTTATCTCCATACCATTTGTCGTAGTACCCTTTGCCTGGAATTCTTCCTGGTCTTCCGGTAGGGAGATCGTATCCGAGGAAGTTACCGAGTCCAAAACTCTTTATGTGTTTTTCCCAGACATCTTGACCTTCATCTGTAGTTGGAAACTTCTCGTATATTTTTCTAAAAGTTCCCGCAAAATAGGCATTACAGGAATTGTAAATACCACTATTCAGGTTTCTCATCCCACCACCACAATGGCACCCTCTTTTAGTTCTTCCCACATAGAACCCGTTATAACATCTTATTGTAGTATTTGGCTCTATAACATCTTCCTGGAGAGCGACAAGAGCGTTTAATGTTTTAAATGGGGATCCAGGGGAACCTTCCGCGGAAATAGATCTGTCGAAAAGGGGTTTTGCAATGGTGTCGTAGTGTAGTTTACTATAATTTTTCGAACGTTCTCTTCCCACTAGAAGAGCTGGGTCGTAGGTGGGACCGGAAATCATTGCCAATATCTCACCAGAGGAAGGTTCAATGGCTACGATTCCTCCTCGTTTTCCATGCATTAATTGCTCTCCATATTCTTGTAATACTTTATCCAGTGTAAGGCTAATCTCTTTGCCTTGTTGCGGTAAAGTATCCAAGGCGCCACCTTTGTATGGACCAATATCTCTATTAAATCGGTCTTTTTGAATATACTGAACCCCTTTGCGTCCTCTTAAAATCTCCTCGTACTGTTGCTCTACACCTGTTCCTCCAGTAAGTTCCCCTTGTACGTAATATGGGTTTTTTTTAAGATCACGCTCGTTAACTTCCCTAATATAGCCTAAAACATTTGCAGCGGCTTTTGTATTGTAATAGCGAAGAGATCTCTTCTGGATATAAAAACCCTTGTATTTTCTCATTTTTTCCTGCAACATGGCATAGTCTTCCTTCGACAGTTGCGGAACTAATACGGAAGGTAGTCTCGGAGAATAAATTCGTGCTTTTCGCAGTTTTCTTTTGAATACGTCTAGTTCTATTCCTAATAATTGACAAAATTCTAAGGTATCTAATGGTTTTACCTCTCTTGGAATAACCATAACATCATAGGCTGGATCATTTCCTACTAAAAGCAAGCCATTCCTATCGTAGATATAACCTCTTTCGGGATAGTCATAAATGGCCTTGATAGCCGTATCTTCTAGAACCTGATTTGGAGAAAAACTAAAAATTTGTAAATAAGACAATCTACCAATGAAGGTAATTCCTATTATTACAATTATAGAAGACAACAACAGTTTTTTCATTCAAAAGCTTTTTGCAAATAGCTATCTACTCTTTTTGTGCACTGAATAAGGTTCCTATCAGTGTGCATAATAGGAGGGAGGCAATGCTTGTAAATAGAATTTTTTTCAAAATTAGCAGCAAATTTGATAAACTAAAAATTTCCAAAGTAAAGAATATCATGTGATGTGCTACAATTAATAACGCCAAAAACGTAATTTGTTGTGCCTTAGTAGAGTTAGATAATTTAAAACTTTGAAATTCGTAGTTGACACCAAAAACAAAACGCATAATAGTTGGTCTGATGTAAGCCATAGTTACGGTTGCAGCTGCATGCAGAGCCAAAGTATCTGAAAATAAATCTATACAAAAACCCAGCAAAAAACTTATGACAATAAAAAAGGATCTATTCTCTTTTATTGGATACCAATATAGAAATAGGATATAGACCATTGGATTGATAAACCCTAGAAAATTAAGCCTATTGAATACCAAGACTTGCACTAGGACAAGTAGTGCAAAGCGTAGAAAAGTAATAAAATAAGTATTATTGGTCATTTGCAATTTCCGCTTCTAGGTCTAAAATTTCTTGCCTGTTCTTATTGTCGATGATATAGATATTCTTCAGGTTGGTCATATCATTAAATAAATCAACATCAATACTGTAAAAGCTCTTGGATACATTTAGATCGAATCTTTTTATGGTACCTATTGGGATGTCTTCTGGGAAGATGCTAGACATTGCGCCAGTAACAATAGTATCTCCTATAAGCAGGGGTACCAATCTAGGTATGTCGACCAATTTTACCTGATCGTATCTTCCTCCGTCCCAAACGAGAGAACCAAAATAATTGGTGTTTTTGATTTTTGCATTAATATTAGACTTGGTATTCAAGATGCTCTGAACCGAAGAATAATTTTTTGAGGTATGTTCAATAATACCCAAAATTCCCTTGGCAGTAATAACGCCCATATCTTGTTTAATCCCATGGTTTTCGCCCTTGTTTATCGTTATATAGTTATTGGTGTTCGCATAACTATTTTTAACGACTTGTCCTGATACCACCGTATAACCCACCTTAGAGGTGTCTATTTCAACCGAATCTAATGCCATCTGGTTGTAAAGAATATTTCGTAGGACCCTATTTTCTTCTACTAACTTTTCGTTTTCCTCATCCAAATCAAAATAGGTCGTAATACTATTAGCCGTATTATAGATAGAACCGGAAATCCAGTTTGTAGAATTAAAGTATTTTGAGCGGTGGTACGAATGAGAATTTATAGTAAACCCCAAAGAGATAAAGAGTAATACTAAGTAAAGCAGCGAGGTCTTAAATCTTATTATAAAATTTATAATCTGCTGCATTCACTGAATATCTTAAATTTTTACTGTTCGATATTATGTATTGGCAATTTAATTCAAATAGGAGTCTATTTGATTAAAATACTTTTATAGCGTTCTAGGTTCTTTAATGAAATTCCGGTACCGCGAACTACGGCTCTTAAAGGATCTTCTGCAATATATACAGGTAGATCTGTTTTCTGCGAAAGCCTTCTGTCAAGACCACGTAGCATAGACCCACCTCCGGCTAAATAAATTCCTGTGTTATAAATATCTGCAGCAAGTTCTGGTGGTGTTTGCGAAAGAGTTTCCATGACCGCATCTTCAACACGTAGAATGGATTTGTCTAAAGCCTTGGCAATCTCTCTAAAGGAAATAGAAACTTGCTTGGGTTTTCCAGTTAAAAGGTCCCTTCCTTGAACCGACATTTCGTCTGGAGGAGACTGCAGATCTTCTGTTGCAGATCCAATTTGTATTTTAATGTTCTCGGTTGGAGGCTGGATACTCACTCTCGAGTCTTGATCTTCCAATTTTCGCAAAGGCTCAAGCTGCTGCGGGGCGCCGGTCGCTAAGCAAGTCAACTCAAGGTCGGGATCTGGGAATGCACTCAGCGCAGCAACAACTTTCTCTGTGTAGTTGTTAATGTTTCCTCCGCCGAAGGTAATGAGGATACTCTTGTCTACTGGAGTTCGAAATCTTTGAGACCTCAAGACTTCGCTTCGAATCAAGGCATATGA
>CAZWPZ010000050.1:0-21502 GCA_964636005.1 uncultured Eudoraea sp. | reverse complement strand
ATTTAGAAGAGCTGGAATTTGATAGCACAGAGATTTACCACCCCCTGTAGGAAGTAAGGCTAAAACATCCTGTTTTTCCAGTACCGCATCAATGATTTCCAGCTGCGAGCCTTTAAAACTGGAATAGCTCCAATATTTGTGCAATATGGATAAGGCCTCTTTGGACATTAAATCGGATTTAAGATGCCATTAATGAAGTCTACTCTCTCTTCTATAGTGCCTGTGGGAACCGATACCAAATCGTATCCAAATTTGGAGTAGGTAGCAACGAGATGTTCATTAATGGCAATACCTTCTTCATAAGTTTCCATTCGTTCGTCATCTCTTTTAAAGATATCGATCCAGGGCGGCAAAACCAATACTTTGTCGTAGGTATATTCCTGACAACGCTTTTCAAAAGATAGGGGGTAGTCTTGTTTAAAATAATCCATATACGCAAGTACATCCGGGATGCCCCGGTCATAAAAAGCCAAAGATAACTCACCAGTATTGGCGGCTATAAATTGATCGGTTCTCCCTTCCAATATTTTTAAGTTAAATGCAAAAGGATCCTCAACAAAAGCAAGAGGATTGCTCGCAGTTAGGGAACCCTTAATGGTTTTCTTAGCTTCGGACGTCATGGATCTGATGATTTCATGGAAACAGAAGTGACCTTCTTTTTCTAACCGCTGTATCAGGGCCGTTTTTCCTGTGCTGGGTCCTCCGGTAATTGCAATTCTAATAATGCTCAAGGAAAGTAGTTTTTAGTGGTAAAAGTAAACAATACCTTCTATCAACAAAAATTGAAAGTGAAGGTTTATATTTGTAAAAAAATAGGTCTATGGATACTCAAAAGTCAGAGGAATTTTACCAGCGATTAAAAGAGGAATTAGAAAAGAGCAGCAATTGGCCAGCCGATTACTTATACAAGTTTATTGTGCCCACGGATGAAGAGAAGATTAATAAAATACATGAAATCTTCAATAATACAGGGGCGGTAATTGAATTAAAAAAGTCGAGCAAGGGAAAATACACCAGTGTCTCAATTACGGTTAACTTGGAAAATCCGGATAAAGTAATTGAAAAATATAAAGAAGTTGGAGGCATTGATGGGGTAATATCGCTATAAAGTGGTATAACTGATATAATTTTCCTAATTTGCCAACGTTATTAGTACACTTCCTAAGAATTTAATCAGAATTAGATAATAATTTGAATCAAGTAGCGAACTTAGAATACAATACTGAGCGTGATAAGCTCATTATTCCAGAATACGGCAGGCACTTTCAAAAAATGGTAGATTACGCCGTTTCTCTGGAAGACGCAGAAGAGAGAAATAAAGTAGCAAAGGCAATAATAAGTGTGATGGGAAATATTCAGCCACACTTAAGAGATGTGCCAGATTTTCAACATAAGTTATGGGATCAATTATTTATTATGTCCGATTTTAAATTGGACGTAGAATCTCCCTTTCCTATAACCACCAAGGAAATGTTGCAGGCAAGACCAGATCCCTTAGAATATCCGCAAAACCATCCAAAGTATCGTTTTTATGGAAATAACATAAAACGTATGATCGATGTGGCAATCAGTTGGGAAGAAGGGGATAAACGTGCAGGATTGGAATATGCCATTGCCAATCATATGAAGAAATGCTATTTAAACTGGAATAAAGATACGGTTGAAGATAAGGCAATATTTAAGCACCTTTTTGAGCTAAGCGATGGAAAAATTGATTTGGCGAGCGATGGAATAAGTCTGTCGGATAGCGAACAATTGATGAAAGGAAGAAATCCAAAATCCAATCGGTCTAATACTCCTGGGAAAAAGAACCAACGAGGCTCTAACCGGGGCAAAAAACGATATTAAACGTAGTTCCATAGATGGGATCATTTATAATTGAAGGCGGCCATAAACTTCATGGGGAAATAACGCCACAAGGAGCCAAAAACGAGGCTTTACAAATTCTTTGCGCAGTACTGCTTACCGAAGAAGAAGTTCTGATTCAAAACATTCCGGATATTGTGGATGTTAACAAGCTTATAAGCCTGTTAGAGGATTTAGGCGTAAAGATTCAAAAGAAAGGAAAGGGCAGCTATGCTTTTAAAGCGGATGATGTAAATCTGGAATACTTACAGTCCGAACAATTTAAGGTAGATGGAAGAGGACTAAGAGGCTCCATAATGCTGGTAGGCCCATTACTTGCGCGCTTTGGTAAGGGTTATATCCCTAAGCCGGGAGGTGACAAAATTGGCCGTAGAAGACTGGATACACATTTTGAAGGGTTTATTAAGCTTGGAGCCAATTTCCGATATAATAAGGAAGAGCACTTTTACGGGGTGGAGGCAGAACAGCTCAATGGCACCTATATGTTGCTGGATGAAGCCTCTGTTACCGGTACAGCCAATATTGTTATGGCGGCTGTTTTGGCCAAAGGGAAAACCACTATTTATAATGCGGCATGTGAGCCTTATTTACAGCAATTGTGTAAGATGCTAAACAGGATGGGAGCCAAGATTACAGGAATTGGCTCTAACCTTCTTGAGATTGAAGGGGTAGATCGTCTTGGAGGTACTTCTCACCGGATGCTTCCGGATATGATAGAAATTGGAAGCTGGATAGGGCTGGCAGCCATGACCAGAAGTGAACTTACAATAAAAGATGTTAGTTGGAACGATTTGGGGCAGATTCCTACGGTATTCCGAAAACTTGGAATAACGATAGAACGCAGGGACGACGATATCTTTATTCCAGAACATAAAGACGGATATAAAATACACAACTATATTGATGGCTCTATTCTCACGGTATCGGATGCGCCATGGCCGGGCTTAACTCCGGACCTTTTGAGTATATTATTGGTTGTTGCCACCCAGGCAAAAGGGGAGGTGCTTATTCATCAGAAAATGTTTGAAAGCCGCCTCTTTTTTGTAGATAAACTAATTGATATGGGGGCGAAAATAATCCTTTGCGACCCGCATAGAGCAACAGTTATAGGACATAATTTTAAATCGACCTTAAAAGCCACAACCATGGTATCTCCGGATATCCGTGCAGGGGTATCCCTCCTTATTGCGGCACTTTGTGCTAAAGGCACCTCTACTATTCACAATATTGAACAGATAGATAGGGGATACGAAGACATCGACAATAGGTTACGAGCTATTGGTGCTAAGATAAAGCGGGTGTAAGGAAAGGGTTCTCCTTTTTAAGTTATATTTTGTGCGATTGTTACACCCTAATGGATTTGTTCGAGATATATCCAATTAAGGTTAAGGGAAAGAATAGAAGTAAATTAAGTAGTGTTTAAAAACAATACAGACAGCGCAAAGAAGCGATTCGAGTTCCATACTGAGGGGCATATAGCCTTTATTGAATATATTCTTAACAAGAGCGGGGTGATTTATCTTACTCATACGGAAGTACCCAAGGCTTTGGAAGGTAAGGGTATAGGTACAGAATTGGTTCAAAGGACTTTGGAATATATCCGCAAAGAATCTTGGTTAGTGGCACCCTTATGCCCGTTTGTAGCCTATTATTTGAAAAAGCATCCAGAGCAGGCCGAAGGCATTTTGGCTCCTGGATTTTCGGTAGGCTAGGACCTATGCTGCAATCGCAGGTATAATTCGAATTTATTTTTCAACCAGATCCCCATTGGGATATTTAGCAAAACGACCTCTCTCCCTTGCATGCACATTATCTGCATGGGGCCACGGCCATCCACCAAATTGGGTAAGACGGTATTCTTCCATGGCTTGTTGTATTTCTTTCTGCGTATTCATCACGAAAGGACCATATTTTGCAACTGGTTCTTGTATTGGTTTTCCCTGTAGCAGTAAAAAATGACTTTCCTTGCTACCGTTTGTAACTTTTGTAGGTAAGTGGGAGTGCAAAGAGATTCCATGATTGGGAATTACACTTTTGCCTTCTATAGTGCAGTCTTCTCCTTCGTAATAATAAAGCATTCTGCTCAGACCCTTCGAAGCCGTGGGCAATTCAAAAGAGGCTCCTGCTTTAAGGTGTATGTTCCATATGGCGACTTCATTTTCAGGTAGGTTCGCCCATGAACTAGGGGCAGGGGCCGGCGCTGATGTGCTTAGATAAGTTCCTGCAATCACCTTAACTTCCGCACCCTCTTCTTTCACCAAAGGAATGTCTTCGTGCCAGAGCATTTTAAAATGTGGTTCCACAAACTTATTCTCCTTAGGGAGGTTGAGCCAAATTTGAAAGAGTTCTAAAGGGTTTTCAGCATCTGTATTGAGTAAAGGGAACATCTCGGAATGCTGTACGCCTCTTCCTGCAGTCATCCATTGTACGTCTCCCATACCAAATCTGCCTGCAGCCCCAAGAGAATCGGAATGATCACAATAGCCTTTGTTAACTATGGTCACTGTTTCAAAACCTCTGTGTGGATGGTAAGGAAAGCCGGGTATGGTCTGACCATGATACATTCTCCACCCATCTTTTAGTGTAAAATCGTTACCAAGATTTCTTCCCTCCAGGGAAGCATCTGGTTCCATATGTATAGTTCCCTTGGGGTAATGGTCCAGGTGGTAAACACAAAATAGGAAAGGGTCTTCTGTTTCCCAGGGAAAACCCAGAGGGAAAACTCTCTTAATGGAAGTATTCATAGCAAATCTTTTAATGTTTTTTAATGCACCGCTGTATTTATTTCTACCCAATTTTCTTCAGGGTCTTGGATGTAGATTTGTTTTACACCATCGGCTCTATCGGTAATCGCATTTTTTTTACCTGGCCAATCCCAATAGGTAATTCCCTTATTTTCCAAGTGAGTGATGAATTCTTGCAGGTTTTGCGTGGCCAAACAGAGATGAACACTTTTGTTCTTATTGCGCTCCACCTTGTCTTTTCCAATTAAATGCAATTGTGAATTGCGGTGAATAGAGAACCAACGAAACCCTTTGGAAGCAGAAGGATGGGGTATCTCTTTAAGTTTTAAAACCTCTGCATAGAAGTCGCCCGTTTTTTCCAAATCTTCCACAATAAATGAATAGTGATCGTATTGAAAATCAAAATCTTGAGCATTAGTAATTGTATAAAAACTTAAAGTTAAAATAAGAAGAAATTTTCGCATAAATCAAATGTTTAAAATGGGTTAGGTTGTAAGATACTTATAAATACTATTTGTAGGAAACAAAGGCAAATTGACTGCCATCGGGAGACCATGAAGGAACATTAATACTACCTTGTCCGCCTGTAAAACTTGCCAGGATTTTAATTTCATTAGTTTGTAAATCGAGCAGTCGTAAGGAGACTTCCTTCATGCCAGGATGCCTATCGCCTTGATCCTGATGGTAAGAGATAAATACTACATACTGGCCGGTGGGATCTGGATGTGCAAACCAATTGGAGTACTTATCATCCGTTATCTGTTCTTTATTACTTCCATCTGTCAGCATTTTCCAAATTTCCATACTGCCAGACTTCATGGAATTATAGTAGATATGTTTCCCATCATGCGAATACTCCGGACCGTCGTCTAAACCAAAATCGGCAGTCAGACGTTCTTCCATTCCTCCTTCAATGGAGATTCGATAAATATCAAAATTGTCCTCTCGTTCTGCCGTATACACTACACTTTTATTATCCGGTGCCCATCCATGCCAATAGGACGGATATTTTTCAGTTACCAACCTTGGTTCTCCTCCAAGGGCAGGCAAGACATATATTCTTGAGGTACCGCCGGTTGCATTTTCAATTCTGTCGTTGTTACTTATGGCCAACATACTCCCATCCGGCGAAATTCCATGATCGTTATTACAACGGTCTGCCGACCCTGTTGGAAGCAAGGTTTTAGAGCCATCCGCTATGGAAACCTTATACAGCAATCCTTCCTGATTGATTAATAAGAAATCGCCATCCGGAGTCCAGTTTGGTGCTTCAAAATGAGCATCCTCTTTTAAAACCACCGTTCTAGTTTGATCGCTTAAAGTATAAATCTCTAAAATGGAAGTCGCTGGATTGTTTTGGGCCAGCACAGTAGAATTTGACATAACGAGAACGATAAAGGCAATAAGGGTTAGAATACTTTTCATAGTGGAAGTATTAAATACTCGTGGCAAAGCACCATCTAAGTGGTGGATTTAACCTTGAAAACCAATTTTGTTGTGTTCCCCATCACAGTAGGGCTTATTAGAGGATTCACCACATCTGCAAAAAGCGGTTACTTTCGATTTTGTCTCTGTAGAGCCATCCGTATTGGTGATTTCAATATCACCCTGTACAAGAAGAGGGCCATTCTTATTTACTTTAATCTTTGTCATAGTAGTAGTATTTTGGTTTTCTGTTTCCTTATTTTTCAAATAATAGGTAAGAGCAGCAGAGGGGCATGCATCAATTTGCGATTTAAGCGCATCGATACTGGCTTTTTCTGCCTCAATCCAGGGTTTTTTTTGTGGATCGTATACCTGAGGAAGTGTACGTACACAAACACCAGAATGAATACACTTCCTTGGTTTCCAAACAATTGTTAAATCGCCGTTATGGTATTCTTTTATTATTTCATTTGCTGCCATAGCCTTTAAGATATAAATTATTTATTGGAATTTATTGGTGGTGGACCTTCAGGAATATTGGGGGTGTACACCTCATCTCCTTTTCTTTCAATAAATTCTTCTTTGATACTGCTAATCAAGGACGCATCCTCGTAGAGATCCACCGCAGTCATCCCTAATGCCTTTGCAGCATATAGCATTCCTTTATGACCAATACTCATTCCACTGCAAGCGACCACCGCCCAGGAATGCCATGGAGTATCCTTAGGAGCTGTAGTGACACTTAGATTAATATTGGGTACGTTCCAGCTTACGTCGCCCACATCGGTTGAACCTCCTCCTGGATTTTCCTTTGTTTCTTCTAAAGGATTAATTTTACTATCCATCCCAACTTCTGGTTTCTTAGTAGCTGCTTGAATTTTTTTGCTAAAGGCTATCTCTTCTTCTGTATACGTAATATCTCCGAGCAGTTCGAGATTTTGTTGCATTACCTCCCCACCTTTTCTATTTACCAGCACTTCGTAAATACCAGAAATCAGGGATATTTTATAGTCAACATCTGCCATTATCGCTGCACCTTCGGCCATTTCTTTTATCCTATTGTATACCGGCATAACCCCACTTCTCTTGCTGTCTCTCACCCGTACCCAAAGCTTGGAATAGTCTGGTACAACGTTTACTACCTGGCCTCCATCCTGAATATGGTAATGGACGCGTACCGTAGGTTTAATATGTTCTCTATAATAATTTATTCCCGTGGTATATAGCTCTAAAGCATCGGAAGCGCTACGACCGTTCCACGGATCTCCAGCTGCATGTGCGGCTTGCCCAAAAAACTCTACTTTAAAATCTACCAGGGCCAGCGTACTCTGCACATCAGCCTCTGTATTCGCACCAGGATGCCAACTTAAATTAACATCTACATCATCCCATAACCCATCACGGACCATCCAAATTTTACCAAAATATTTCTCCTCAGCTGGAGTTCCGTAAAAGCGTATGGTTCCTTTGAGTTTTCCCTCGGCAATAAGGTTTTTTATTCCTATGGCTGCCGCCAGACTTGCGGTACCAAAAAGGTTATGACCACAGCCATGGCCTGCCCCACCTTCCTCTAAGGCTTCTTTCTCGGGTTGTGCTTTTTGAGATATTCCAGGTAGGGCGTCGAATTCCCCTAAAATCCCAATCACAGGTTTGCCTGAACCATAGGTTGCAGTAAAGGCAGTGGGTATTCCTGAGACACCTCTTTCTACCGTAAATCCATTTTTTTCTGCATAATCCGCGAGAATCTTGGAAGATCCTTCTTCATTGAAGGCTGTTTCTGCCAATGCCCATATTTCATCACTAATGGCTACTAGTTCTTTTTCATTGGCTTCAATACTGGATATAAGCTGTTTTTTGTTTCGGTTTATTTTCTGACCGGAAACCATCATGCAGGAAAGGATAGTAAGAAATAAGAGTTTCTTCATATAAAATGTTTTGTTGGGTTAGTAATCCACTAAAGCTACAACTTTTATGGTTCCTACACTAAATAGCAATCTCAATTATATCCTTTTTTGGCCTCTTCTAGTTTTAGAAAAGAATCAAAAGGAATAATAGAACTGTTCTGCAGTGATTTTTCCGTCTTTTACTTCATAGATACAGATTTCCTCCATTTGCTGCCTGCCCCGGTCTTTAAAGGTGACATCAAAAGACATACGCAAACTAAAATGATTCCCGGCAATCAAAGGTTCACTTATATCCATACTATGGAATTCCTGGACGTTACTCATCCAATCTTCACTTTTTTGATGTACTTCTTTAATTCCTTTTGAAATTTCATTTGGCATGCCTGGCATTTCCCGACTTACAACATGATCGTCGTACAATTCATCTATTGCTTCTAGAAAGACACCCTGTTTGCATTTGGCAATTAATTTTTCTGCTACTTCACTTGTGTTCATAATTAGTTGATTTAAAGTATTGTAGTAACAATTTAAAAATTAATTCCCAACTTCTATAGTAGCTTGTGTTAATCTTCTAAGAAAACAAGCCTTATTGCAATGCTTCTTTATAAACGCTTAAGCATCGCTCTCTTGCTGCTTTGTGATCAACTATTTTTGGAAGGTAATCTTCTTTCCATTCCGGTATCCATTGTTTGATATATTCCTTGTTTTTGTCAAATTTATCTACCTGAGTCATCGGGTTAAAAATTCGAAAATAAGGCGCTGCGTCTACACCACTGCCAGCTGCCCACTGCCAGTTTCCGACATTGCTGCTAAGCTCGTAGTCCAATAATTTTTCAGCAAAATAGGCTTCTCCCCATCGCCAGTCTATTAGCAAATGCTTACATAGAAAACTGGCCACCAGCATACGAACGCGATTATGCATATACCCGGTAGTGTTGAGCTCTCGCATCCCGGCATCTACAAGCGCATACCCGGTGCGTCCATTTTTCCATTTTTCAAATTCGGCTTCCTCGTTCCGCCAAGGAATTCTGTCGTACTTCGGTTTAAAGGCATTGTGAACGGTTTTAGGAAAGTGCCATAGAGTTTGCATAAAGAACTCCCGCCAAATAAGCTCGTTTATAAAGGTATCCTTCGAACTCTTTTGCCCCTGCCTAAATATTTGTCGGACCGAAACCGTACCAAAGCGAAGATGTGGCCCTAACCTCGAAGTACCATTTTCAATAGCAGGTATATTTCTGGTTTCAGAATAATCATCTATAAACTCTGCATTTAAGAAGTAGGGGGGGACCGTAATGGAAGACCTCTTGAAACCAATATCGGATAGGCTGACATTTGGTAAATCGGTATTTTTTAAACAATGGTCTAAATATTCCGAGCTTGGAAACTCCATTGATGGTTTTTTTGAGTCTAAGGTAATCTTCCACTTCCGCATATAGGGGGTGTAGACAGTGTAGGGCTTCCCATCATCTTTTACTACCTCGTTTTTCTCGAAAATAACCTGATCCTTGCAGGTCTGGAAAGGGATATTCAAATCCTTCAAACAGCCTGCTACTGTACTATCTCTTTTGCGTGCATAGGGCTCGTAATCTCTGTTCGTAACTACTTTTTCTATACTGTACTTTTGGGCGATATTTTTAAAAACTTCTACTGGATCCCCATGATAAATAGCAATAGAAGTCTGGTGTTCTGATTGTAGTTTTTTTCGTAATTCCTGCAGGCGATCGAAAAGGAATGTAACTCTGGCATCTGTCTCTTTTAGGCTTACCAGAATATTGGCGTCGAAAATAAAAATAGGCAAGACGGGAGACTTAGATTGAAGGGCGTGGTACAAACCACTATTATCCTGAAGCCGTAAGTCTCTTCTAAACCAAAATACCGCTACTTTCTCGCTCATATTATTGTTTGCTTAAGGCAGAGAGACCGCTGTCTACCCCAAGAACCTGCCCCGTGATCCAGCTACTTTTATCACTTAACAAGAATTCTGCCATATTTGCGATGTCTTCAGGTCTTCCAAATCGGTTAAGTGGGTGTCTCTGCGCTATAGCTTCCTTTTTTCTGTCGTTATTTAAAAGTCGTTTTGCAAGTGGTGTGTCTGTCAGCGATGGGGCAATGATATTAGCTCTTATATTCGGTGCAAATTCTGCTGCAAGTGACTTTGCAAATCCTTCAACAGCACCTTTTGAAGCAGCCACACTACTGTGAAACGGCATACCTTTCTTAACTGCTAAGGTACTAAAGAAAATCATAGAACTATTTTCAGCCATCAAGGGTAGAACACTCTTTACTATCCGAACCATAGAAAAAAAGTTGACTTCCATATCTTCCTCGAAATTTTCCATATTTAAACTTCGGAGCGGCTTTAACTGAATACTTCCCGGGCAATATACAAAACCTTTTATTTTATCGGGTAAGGCACTTTTATCTAAAGTATCAGTTAAAGTGTTAAATGGAATGTAATGTACTTTTGTCTCATCCAGATCTCCCTTGGTTCTGCTCGCCACATACACCTCAAAATCATTTTGAATTAATTCTGTTATGGAGCGACCAATTCCGTAGGACCCTCCAATCATTAGTACGGCTTCTTTCATTTTATATGGTTTTGAATTGTAGTTTGTTCGTCTTGTGGGGCATGGTTCCAAAGAGCTTTATCAAGGTGGTTTCTCTGAACATAAAGATTGTTTTCAACTGTTTTTTGACAAGCAATCCATGGATGATGCGTCCTAGAATACCTAATGGAAGTTTGTAGTCTATAATATCCTCCATAACAACCCCTCCGTCCACACTTTCTATAAAATGCTTGTGATGCCATAAGGTATAAGGCCCAAACCGCTGTTCATCCACAAAATAACTCCCATCGCGTACGTGCGTTATTTCGGTAACCCATTTGGTGTTAATACCTGGAAAAGGGGAGACGATATACTGAATAATTTGGCCTGGGAACATTTTCTTTTCGGCTCCATCTAAAATGGTAAACCCCATGTGCTCTGGAGTAATTTTCTTGAGATTGGCAGGATCCGATAGAAAATCCCATGCCTCTTCTTTGGATATAGGCAGATACTGTAAAGCGCGTAATTGGTAAAGTTTCATTGTTTATTAATTTCTACAAATCTAGATACAATATTGTTTAATATAAAACATAAATAGTTAAACAAAATATAATTTTGAGGCTCCTTCAGCTCAATTGGAGTTCTATCTGTCGTATTATATGGTTATTACGACTATTAGTCTAACTTCAAAAAACATTAATTAGTAACTTTCGGAATGCAATGGCAGTTATTTATCCTTCTTGGAGTCATTTTGGGCATTGGCAGTGGTACAGCCCAACAAGTAGAATCGGAATTGGTGGGCTCTATGCCTGACGAGCTATTTGAAACTTCCGGTCTGCTTTTTCTGGACGACAAGCTTATCTCCCATAACGACTCCGGCAACGATGCTATTCTATATGAGATGGACATCAACAGTCTTGAAATACTTAGAACCGTAACCATAACAAATGCATCCAATGTAGATTGGGAAGATATTGCTCAGGACGAAACCCACATCTATATTGGGGATTTTGGGAATAATAATGGAAGTAGGAGGGACTTAGCTATCTACAAGCTTGCCAAGAACGATTTTAGACAGCAAACGGAAGTAGAGGCCGAATTAATTTTATTTGCGTTCGAAGATCAAACCAATTTTGACGAATCTACCAACACCGACTGGGATGCAGAAGCTTTAATCGTTTTGGAAGATTCCCTAGTTATTTTTACCAAACAATGGGTATCCAAAAACAGCAGTAGTTATACCATCCCTAAGATAGCGGGAGAACATCTTGCCGTAAAAAAGAACGATTATCCTATTAATGGATTGGTAACCGGAGCAACATACGATACTGCCCATAATTGTGCAATACTTGTTGGTTATAGCAGCACCTTAATTCCTTTTATTTTTACTATTCAAGATCCGCTATCGATAAGCCTGAAAGAAGAGGATTATAAGAAAGAGTTCCTGTCATTAAGCCTTGGGCAGGCAGAAGGTATTGCAATTCGGGAAAATGGGCAATTGTACATTTCTACAGAGCGTTTTCAAAACAATAACCCCCCGATTTCCTTATTGTCGCAACTCTTTGTATTGTCCTTATCCAAACAGGAAGAGGAAGAAGAACCCATTCTCGAAATGCCTGGAGATAGTCTCGATATTAGCGAGAACTCCTTGTGGATATATCCTTCTAATAATCCCAAAGTAATCGCCTACAAACTGGAGACAAATTCGGTCGTATTTGGCCGTGCTATATACGACGTTTTAGGCCGCAAAATTCGTTATAATAGCACGAATTCTTTTGAAGGTAATGAAATCAATCTCACGGAATTAGAATCGGCTGTGTATTACCTCACCTTTTACTTGCAAAACGCTACTATTTCAAAGCCATTTATATTGAGATAAAGCCGTTTATGACCTCCATGTAGTTCATCTACATTTTTCTTTATTTAAGGAATTGTTAACAAAGGTAACATTACATATTCCCTAGCTTTGTTGGAACTATAAAACCTAAAAAAAATGAAAAAATTAGTACTATTATTTGGTGCGGTAATGTTAAGTATGACCCTTACGGGTCAAATTAATACCCCAGCTCCTAGTCCGGCTGCAACTTTAAAACAACAGGTAGGCCTAACCGATGTAACTCTTGAATATTCCAGACCTTCTGTTCGTGGTAGAAGTATTTTTGGAGGATTGGTACCCTACGACGCCATGTGGCGAACCGGGGCGAATAGAAATTCTATGATAAGCTTTAGCGACGACGTCACTATTGGTGGGACAACCGTTAATGCTGGGTCTTACGCTATATTCACAAAACCAGGTGCCTCTAATTGGGAAGTATATTTCTACAACGACATAAATAATTGGGGTACTCCGCAGGAGTGGGACGAATCTAAGGTTGCAGCAAAGGTAACGGCAGAAGCAAAATCAATGCCTATGTCTGCAGAGACGTTTACTATGACTATTTACGACTTGCATAATAATGGTGCTACCTTGGGAATTATGTGGGATAAGACCTATGTAGAAGTTCCTTTTATGGTACCTACGAAAAAGAAAGCGAAGGAAAGTATCGATGCGGTAATGGGAGGACCTAGTGCTAATGATTACTATGCTGCTGCATCCTATTACTTTGAAGAAGGAGAAGACTTGGAACAAGCAAAAGAATGGATAGATAAGGCAGTTGCTAAAAACGGGCAGGCATACTGGATGAGCAGACGGCAGTCTTTGATTTACGCAAAACTGGGAGATAAAAAAGGAGCAATTGAGGCTGCAAAACAGTCTATGGCAGCTGCAGAGGCGGCAAACAACATGGACTACGTAAAAATGAATAAAGATTCCTTAAAAGAATGGGGAGCCTTATAATATTTGAATCAATTTACCTAGAAAGACCTCAAGGAAACTTGGGGTCTTTTTTTTGCAGAAGAATATGCTATCCATTGCTTAAATACCACCGCGGGATATCTTAGGAAGGAATCGTCGGACTTTTATGAAGTCGATCAAAGGATTCCAGCAGAAGCGCCAGAAGTATCACCAGAGCGCATCCAAATGCATTTAACCACAGATAAGACATCCAGTCTAAGGCAAAAACAACGATAACTACTATTTGGGTTATAATTGCTGAGATAAAAACGGAATTACTGCGTATGTATTTAATAAAGAAGGCTAATAGGAATATACCCAAAACGTTTCCATAAAAAATGGAACCAATAATATTTACTAATTGTATAAGATTGTCGAACAGGTTTGCAACGCAAGCGATAATGATGGCGATAACTCCCCACAAAAGTGTAAAGAGTTTAGAAGTCTTCACATAGTGTTCCGGAGGCATATTCTCCTTTTTGTTTCTTTTGTATAAATCCAAGGAAGTTATGGTGCCCAGAGCATTTAATTCCGATGCCGTAGAAGACATGGCTGCCGAGAGTATCACAGCCAACAACAGGCCAATAAGTCCTTTGGGTAGGTAGTTTAAAATAAAGTGAATAAAGACGTAGTCCTTGTCATTTACTTCAACCGTTGCATCCGCTTTTTGAATGATTGCCTTGGCTGCCTCTCTGTTACTCCTCTCCCTGGCAAGCAAGGAAAGCATTTCTTTTTGTGCCAGACCGGCTTTATCTTTATCCTGAAGGGTCAAGGCGTCTGCATATGCTGATTGTGCCAGATCCTTCTCCTTCTCTAATACCCTATGGGTGTCTTCTAGCATACGGTAGTCTTCTGCCCATTCGGACTCAATTACCGCATTGGTGGCCGCCGGATTAAAGTTTAGCGGAGAGGAGTTGAACTGATAAAATACGAAAACCATGACGCCCACTAACAGAATAAAAAACTGCATGGGGATTTTAAAAATTCCATTAAAAATTAAACCAAGTTGGCTTTCCCGAACGGATTTTCCGGATAAATATCGCTGTACCTGACTCTGATCGGTTCCAAAATAGGCAAGAGCCAAGAACATACCTCCTGTAATACCACTCCAAAAAGTATACCTGCTTTGCGTATTGAGGCTAAAATCTAAAATGTTTAATTTATCGCTAGCCCCAGCTATCTTTAGTGCCTTGGTAAAGGTTATGTCGGGAGGAAGGAATCCTAAAATAAAAAAGAAAGCAATAAACATCCCTGTCATAATAACGAACATTTGTTGCTTCTGCGTAACACTTACGGCATTGGTTCCTCCGGAAACGGTATAAACTATGACCAAACTCCCAATTAAGATATTGAGCGTTTTTAGATCCCATCCTAAAACGGCACTGAGTATAATGGATGGGGCAAAGATGGTTATTCCAGCAGCCAGCCCCCTTTGAATTAGAAACAAGATAGCAGCAAGTGTTCTTGTCTTTAGATCAAAGCGTCTTTCGAGAAATTCATAAGCCGTATACACTTTGAGTTTATGGTAAATAGGAATAAATACCATACAGATAATAATCATTGCGATAGGGAGACCAAAATAGAATTGTACAAATCCCATTCCATCGTGAAACGCTTGTCCAGGCGTAGAGAGAAATGTAATGGCGCTTGCCTGTGTCGCCATCACGGATAATCCAATGGTCCACCATTTGGACTTATTACCACCTAATACGTAGTCTGCTACATCTTTGTTGCTTCTTGTTTTCCAAACACCATAGACTACTATAGAAAGTAGTGTTCCAACCAGGATTATCCAATCTAAATTTCCCATACTAACTATACCAAGTCATCACTAACCAAAAAGCGATAATATAAAGAGCATTTAAGACGAGTACTACGGTATACAATTTTTTCCAAACGATCTTATCTAACATTACTTTCCTTTTACTTCGTTGTTATTCTGTATATCCTCATTTCGAATAGAAAGCATATTTGCAAAAATTCTATATGCCCCAGTTACTCCTGCAGGGAGTTCTCTAAAAAAACTGAGACCCGTATAAATGTAATTTCCTTTTCCGAAAGGAGCGACCAGTAGGGAACCTTCTAAGGGATCTTCTCCTTGGTCGTGCATGGATAGGATAGGGGTGAAGCGATTGTCCCAGCTTTCAGGAAAGTACAAACCTCGTTCCTGTACCCAGCCCTCAAAATCATTTTCCGTTATTTGATTCGGGAAGTTAATCAAAGGATGTTTTTTTCCAATAATTGTTACTGGAGCATTTTCATCCGTTACCCGAAGACGGGAAAGGGTCAAAGGGAATGGAGCAAGAGGTTCGAACTGTTTGTTCCATCTTCCTGCAGTATTGTACTGAACGATTAGATTTCCTCCTTTTTCGACATAGTCTAGTAAGAATTGCTGCTTAAATTTTAGCTCTTCATTCACATTATATGCCCTAATACCAGTTACTATGGCGTCGTATTTGTCCAGACTACCCGCTTCGATGGTTTTAGGATCAATAATATGAACCGTATATCCTATTTGTCTGAGGCTTTCTGGCACCTTATCACCAGCACCTTCAATATACCCGATATCCTCTCCGACTTTTTCAATGTTCAACCGAACTACTTTGGCTACAGCAGGAAGTAAAAGGGTTTGTTGTGGAATGTGATCGTAGGATATTAAAATCAATTCCTTAGAAATTTTCTTACCTCCTATATGTAAAACAGGGGTGATTGTCGCCTCATTATCCTCCAAAGGTGGGGTAATATTAAAGACAATATTTTTTTCCTCTCCCTGAGTTTTAATCTCGAAATCATGATGGGATTGGTCTACTTCCCATCGGTCATTTAGTTGCAATTCAATTTTGCCTTTGACATTATTTCGATGTGCCGTTACTTTAACAGTTACTTGCTTAGTTTCTAGATTGGGAAATAAAATAACATCGCTATTAAATTTTGCTGTCGCATCAGGAAGTATTCCCAGCGGTTGGTATCGTTCCCCAATATCCGGCTTGGAATATTTATAGACTATTGGTTTTTTAATTTGAATAGGTACACCGTCTACCACTAAATCAAAATAAGCGTTTAATGGAGGCATGGTTTCCGGATTTCCAATTATTTGTTGGTTGTTTACGGTATACATGCCCAAACTCCATTCTTCATTGAGCCAATAAGGATTGGAATATGGTGTATTTTCCGGAACCACCATGGTAAGGCTCCGGTTTTCTTTTTTATTGTTTTGAAGATTAAGGTTCGAGACCTTTTCATCAGACCCGGTAATACGAGCTTCTACTATTTGAATTTTAGCCTTACTTCTATTGAGTAATTCCAGATTTACCTTGAGATTACCACCTGGAGTAGTAAATTCATCAGCTGCGGTTGCTTCTAAAAACAAACCAGATACAGCCATGATAAGTTCTTTTAGTTCTTGTTCTTTAAGATTTTTCCAATAAGAATCTTCTGCTTTTTCAAGGAGGGAATACGCTTTTAAAAGGTCAGGCAAATGTTCGCTTGGGTCTATAAAATTAAACTCTTTCTCTACTTTCGATAAAATCTCGCCGATGGGTTTCCCACCTTTCATTCTATTCCAACTGGTATCGATGCCCTGGAATATATTTGTTTCGCCCAAAGGCATGTCTCCTTTAAGTAGCTCAATATATTCGTTCTGATTGCCTCTTGTTAAAGGTCTTCCAAAACCCTGACAAAGATGTTGTGAACTTGCTATTGCCGCTATTTCATTATTAGATAATCCTTTTAAAGGATAATAAACACCAACATTTAAAGACATCATGTTCGATTTATCTGCCTTTTCAAAATTCTCCCTGCTCCCATAGGACCACCAGGAAGTATTATAAAAAAGGCGTTTTGGCTGCCAGGTACTAACTGAACTTAGTTGTTCCGGATATACATTTTGTTTATTAGCTAAATCATAAGCTTCGGTACTTAACATTGCGGAGGCGGTGTGATGCCCATGTGTACTGCCAGGTGTTCTATGATCGAATCGGTTGATAATAACATCCGGTCTAAATTTTCGAATGGCCCATACAACATCTGCAAGAACCTTATCATTATCCCAAATTTGTAAAGTCTCTTTAGGGTGCTTCGAGAATCCAAAATCATTAGCACGACTAAAAAATTGTTCCCCTCCATCCACTCTTCTCGCTGCCAACAGCTCTTGTGTTCTTAAGACGCCTAGTTGTTCTCTAAGTTCCTGTCCTATAAGATTTTGACCTCCATCACCTCTAGTAAGAGATAAATATACCGTTCTCGCCTTTGTTTCATTCGATAAATAGGAAATCAATCGGGTATTCTCATCATCGGGATGTGCAGCAACATACAATACAGAACCTAAAAAGTTGAGTTTTTGTAAGCCGTGATAAATGTTGGTTGCAGAACTCGGCGGCGGTGCTTGTGAGTGCAACGGACACAGAGTTAGAAGAAAAATAATAGAAAGAACTGTTAGAACACGCATTAAAAAGTTGTTAGATTGGTGCTCAAATATAGAAAGTAATTGACCGCTCCATACATATTTAGAACTTCTTTAACACCCTAAAGCCAATGGTCTGCAAGAGCGAGCCTCATCCATCAGATGCTTAATGCATCTAATGTCTTATAACCCAAGACTATCCCTCCAAACTAAATCGGCATTACTATTTTGTTGCCAATACGCAGAATTGATTCGTTTTAACCTTGTTGCGGTGGATACTAATTTTTTTTCTGCGTTGCCATAACCACTTGTGGTTTCTTCTTCCCAACCTTCTATATAATAGGGGAAAGCCTTCGAAAAAGTTATAGACAGACTGCGTGCTAATTCGGGGTAGTAAATCTTATATACCCAATTGGATTCATCGGAGCTTTTAGAAGCAGTAGCGTTATATGCTTTTATTTCTTTGTGTGCCGTTCTCAAGTATTCCAAGGAGGGGATAATTTTTATCTCTCCTTCGGGCAGGGACTCCGGTTCAATTCGGATCAGGTTCCATAGTTCGTTCTCTAAATAGTCTTTAGACAGGGTAATGTGCGAATCTCCTTCTTTGGCAAAATAAGAATATGCATTTATTTCGAACTGTTGTTTGTTGTTGAGTTGAGCGTATACATGCCCACACCATTCTTGTACCGAAGTAGAAACTTTCAGAGCGTGTTGTACAGGCTTTATAGGAACAAATGAGCTATTCATTATAGAGTAAGGGTAAATCCCAGTAAGGTATTTTTTAGTGCTATTTAGTTTTAAGACCGATATATTATCCTTTTTCCTTTCATCTGCCTTAACCTGTCTTTCTTTCTCAAATGGTTCGGTAACAAAGATTAAAGATGCTGTACCCTCCCTTAATTCTCCGTACCTTGCCTGGGCTAGCTTGTAGGACGTAATTTCTGCTTTACCTGCGTACCAATACTCTTTAAATTCTTCAGATATGTTGCGCATTTTTACCTTCGCTACACTGCCGTTCTTTTCAGCAGCTACATCCCCTTTGTCATTAGTAGCGACTGGAGATTTCTTACAGGCATACGGGACTAAAAAAACGGCAAGTATACTAAATAGTAAAGGGAAAAGCTTTCTCATAATTCTTTATATTCTTAAGCAATTTTTAATTAGACTTTTGGGATTAATTCCAAATTCTTAGGAAGACTCTCATCTCTATTTGGCAGCTATATATGAAGCTAAGACTGAAATATTACATAGCCCACAAACAAAATGATGATTATCACAAAGGACAATACCAGATAGGGGTTAGATACAGAGAATACCTCCTTAAATTTTCTTGGTTTTTTATTATCCACCATGGTATAAAGGTACTACAATAGAGAATGACATCAAATAATAACGGAGCCTCATGAATAAAAGCACTCGATTTAGTCAAATAATTTGACGCAGTTCGCCTACTTGAGGTGCAGATACTTGGACAGGTAGTCGAATACCTTTTGGGTGGGTAGGCCTACGACATTGGAATAGGATCCGTGAATTTCTTCTATTCCAATAAGTCCCAGCCATTCCTGAATGCCATAAGCACCAGCTTTGTCATAGGGACTAAAGTTTTGGATATAATAATCAATTTCTTGTTCGGACAAGTTTTTAAACTTTACCCGGGTGATGTCGTGCAGGGTGTCCTGATACTCTGCGGTGGTAAAACAGACGCCAGTAATAACATCGTGCCAGGACCCCGATAATTGCTTTAGCATAGTCTGTGCTTCCTGCTTATTCTTTGCTTTAGCAAGATGTTCTTTTTGATGCCAAACAACGGTATCGGCTGTAAGGAGAACATCCTTGTTTTTGATTTCTCCAGAAAAAGCAGAGGCTTTCTTCTTGGCGATATATTCGGCTATCTCAGTTCCACTAAGATTGGATGGGTAGGTCTCTTCTGTATTTTTTAAGACTACTTGAAATGGGATTCCCATCTGTTTGAGAAGTTCCTGTCGCCTGGGTGAGCCACTCCCTAGTAAAATACGGGTTTCCTTGTCAGCATAATCAAAAGTGTCTTTAGTCATTTGCAGCACTAAAATTGTCGAACCAATCTCCCCGTACCTTGAGGACTTGTTCAATCACATCTCTCACACAGCCTTCACCTCCATTTTTATGGGAAACATATTTACTTATAGCTTTCACTTCAGGAACCGCATTTTGGGGGCAAGTGGCTATGCCTGCCATTTTCATTACAGGAATATCTGGTAAATCGTCTCCCATATATAAGATTTGAGATGGACTCAAATCTAAATTAGACATGAATTCTTCAAGAAACTGTGTTTTTTGGTCCGCGCCCAAATAAATATGTTCTACACCCAGACCCTTAAATCGTTTCCGGACACCTTCGTTGGTACCACCGGAAATTATGCCTACAGTATACCCTTTTTGTATGGCTGTTTTTAAGGCATAGCCATCCTTAACACTCATGGTTCGCAGTAACTCTCCGCTATTGTCTATCAAAACTTTTCCATCGGTAAATACGCCATCCACATCAAAAACAAAGGTGTCTATTTCTAGTAGGTATTCTTTATAGCTTTTGGTCATATGTTCTCTCTATAGATTTAGTAATATCTGCAAATATATCTTTTTGAAGAGTATCCTGAATAAGATTGCTCAGACTTTTAAGACTCTTTTTGTCTCCTCTTCTAGCAGGTCCGGTCTGAGCGTCGAAGGGTGTAATCTGCTCTAATTTTTTTGCACTTTCCAAAATCAAAGGTTGTAATATAGCAAAGGGGAGTTCCGCATCCTTACAAATATTTTCTGCTAAAAAGTAAAAGTGGTTGGTAAAATTATTGGCATATACTGCAGCTAGATGAAGCTGTTTTCTTTGTTCAGAATTAACCAAATAAGTGGTAGAAGAAATTTCTTTGGCAAGTTGTTCGAGTAATGGATAGTCCTCTGGAAGTTCGGTTTCCAGGCAAAAAGGCACCTCTTGCAAATCGAGACTCCGATTCTTACTAAAGGTTTGCAAAGGATAAAAGACCCCTTTTCGTTTTACTGGTAGTAGGGTAGAAATATCCATACTGCCTGAAGTATGAACAACCAACCCATTTTTATCTTTAAGTAACTGACAAACAAAATTTATAGAATCATCACTTACAGCAATAATGTAAATATCGGCATCTTTTATTTTATTAGGATCTGAGGTTGTTGTACTATTCTCTTTATACGAAATCAGACCAGTTTCTGATCTGCCAAATACCTGTACTATACGAGCATTAGAACTAGATTGAATTGCTGCAAAAAGATGCTTGCTCACACTTCCAGTTCCCAGGAGGACTACTTTAATCATGTTCAAAAATACAATATTTACGAAGGTTGGCTAACAGATATTAACAATTTACTATTGCTTATTTACCAGGCTTCCTTCTGCTAGAATGACAAAAAGGTCTTATTTTTGCAACTTGAATAAATTTTGCTTTTAATGAAAGAGGTCCTATCTAAAGTTTTCTTTTCTACACGTTTAATGGCTGTGCTTTTTCTGGTTTTTGCAACCGCAATGGCTTTTGGGACCTTTATTGAAAGCTGGTATAGTACAGAAACCGCCAGAATATGGATATACAATGCCACTTGGTTTGAGGCTATCATGGTGTTTTTTGTCATAAACTTTGTTGGAAATATATACCGATATAAACTATTGAGAAAAGAAAAGTGGCCGGTATTATTGCTTCATCTCTCTTGGATTTTTATCATTATCGGGGCTTTTGTAACCAGATATATCAGTTACGAAGGTATGATGCCTATACGGGAGG
>CAZWPZ010000049.1:0-3077 GCA_964636005.1 uncultured Eudoraea sp. | reverse complement strand
CTATCATAATGAGATAAAAGCAATAGGGCTTTACCACTAGAATCCGATCCTTCAATTCTGGCAAGTATATTCTCTGGCTTGCTCACATTACCTTCGTCTCCTACATTATAATCAAACTGAATTTCTGTTTTAAGACCTAATTTTTCCAATTCATTTACCAGATACCTCTTTACTTTTTGATGTCCTGGGAAACCTATTCCATGTGGTTCTTTTGCAATTTCTTCAACATGCTTAAATGCCCTGTCTGTAGAAAATTCACCTTCTGAGGCATTTAGATCAGCTCTATAAGTTGGCATACCTTCTTCAAAACGTATTGCTATCGCCAACAGGATGAACAGAAAAGATAGGATAGAAGGATATTTTTTCATTGGAAATTATTGAGAATTAAAAGTATAAAAATCTATTCTCAAATGTGATTTCAGCGAGTATTTTTAAAAAGTACTCAATATTTGTGTATATTTAAGAGGAACCTTTTTAAATACGCAATTATGGGAATCAAGAGTTTTATGGGTCGGAGGGCAAAAGAAGTGTCCAAGAAAGAGTATAATGCACCAATTCTAGTAGAAGACTATATGAGTAGAAAATTGGTGACTTTTAGGGAAGATCAGTCCATATTAGAAGTCATGGAGTTATTTGCTAAACACCATATTTCAGGGGGTCCAGTTATGGACGATAATGGTTTTCTTGTGGGTATTATTTCGGAGGCAGATTGTATGAAACAAATATCAGAAAGTCGTTATTTTAACCAACCGATTTTGGATAAAAGCGTGGAGCGGTTTATGACCAAAGAAGTGGAAACAATTCCTCATGACATGAGTATATTTGACGCTGCTGGCATTTTTGATCGTCATAACAGAAGAAGACTACCTGTCATGAAAGACGACCTTGTTGTGGGTCAAATAAGTCGCAAAGATATTGTAATAGCAGCCTTAAAACTCAGTGGTCATAACTGGAAATAGACTATTATAGTTTTCCTAAGGGTTAGTATTCAAAATAAGTGCGGGCAGATTTAGGCTCTTGTAAAGGGCGTTGTATTCTTCCATGCTTTTGCCGATTATACTATCTTTTTCGCTTTTAAATACTTGCCATTGTGCCAACAACTCCTTTAATCTATCTTGGGCACCTGTAGTTACCAATGGATCCACACTATCTACAAAACCTTTTAAATGCATAAGTTCTGCATTAAGTTGGTTATTGAAATTAATGACATCTTGAAAGGTCTTTTGCTTTGGTTGAATTAAATTCTCCTCCCAATTTTCAATTCGATTTAGTAAAGAGTCGCCTTTTTGAATTAAAGAGCTGCTGTTTTCATGATTTTCTAATAACTTTTTATAGGTTTTCAATTGCGTTTTGGCAGATTGTAACTGGGAGACCGATTCGTGAATTGCACTAATTGTTGTTTCGATGTTCTCCAGAACAGACTGTTGTTTTTGATATGCTTCAGGAGAAGCCTGTATATTTGGATTCGCCAGAATCTGTACCTCTTGTTCTTTCACCGTTTCCTCAAGACGTATTCTAATGGTATAGATTCCAGGGCCTACATGGGAGCCAGAATAATCCCCGTAAACAAAAACATTATTTACAGCGGGAAGGGCCTGTTTCTTGAAGTCCCATACAAACCGATTTATTCCTTTTTTCGAAGGTAATACCGATGGTTTTGATGGACCACCTGGCCAACTTTTAAAGTCTTTCGGATTTTTATTGGTAATGGTACGGATAACTTTATCCGCCCTGAGTATTTCTACTTCTAAATCCAGACTGTCTGCATCTTCCGGAAGGTAATAATCTATAGAAACGCCTTGTTTTGGGTTTTGCCCTAAACCGTTTATTGCTTTTTCCGACCGGCCACCAAATAACAAGTAGGTGTCTTTAGGTTTAAATAGTTCAAATCCATTGGGTGGCAACATACTATTTTGAATTGGGGTAAGATCGTCTAAAATCCAAAACGATCTACCTGCAGTTGCTATTACCAGGTCATTTTCTTGAAAGATCATGTCATTTATTGGCACTACAGGCAAGTTTAGTTGGAAAGGTTGCCAATTCCTTCCATCGTCGAGGGAAAGGTATAAGCCTGTTTCGGTCCCAGCGTACAATAGACCTTTTTTTATTGGATCTTCACGGACCACCCTAACAAAAGTATGTTCATTGTCTATTCCGTTAGTAATCTTTGTCCAGGTTTGCCCATAATCTGTTGTCTTGAAAATATAAGGGTCAAGATCCATAAATTTATATCGCATTAGCGTTAAATAGGCTGTGCTTGGGTCGTGGGGAGAGACTTCAATACTGTTTACAATGCCTTCTTCCATTTCAGGAGGTGTAATATTGACCCATTCTTTACCGCCATTTTTAGTTATATGGACCAAGCCATCATCGCTTCCGGCATAAAGAACTCCTTCTTCATGAGGGGATTCTACTAAATACATTATGGTATTGTAATTTTCACCACCAGCGGCTTCATTCGTATATGGACCCCCTCCTTGGCCTTGCTTGCATTTGTCGTTTCTTGTGAGGTCAGGACTTACAACTGTCCAATTAATCCCCCCATCTGAAGTTTTAAAAACAACGTTTCCAGCATGGTAAATCGTTTTTCTATCGTGGGGAGAACTAATAATTGGCGCATTCCAATTATATCGATATTTAAATCCATCGGGAGAATTTCCTAATGCAATTTCCGGATATTCCTTTATACTCTTGCTTTCTCTGGTTTGTTTGGACCATTTTTCAATTATCCCTTGGTAACATCCTCCGTAAACTGTTTCAGGATTGTCTGGATCAAAAGCTAAATAGGCACTTTCACAACCTGCTACAGAATGCCAATCTTTCCAATCTATTCCTTGTTTATTGGTTCTGCTCGCTATTGCTATTGCAGAATTGTCTTGCTGTCCTCCATAAACATTATAAGGAACCAAATTATCTGTGATAACACGGTAAAACTGGGAGGTGGGCTGATTTCTTTGACTACTCCAGCTTTTGCCTCCATTATTGGAAATGTTGGCACCCCCATCATTCGAATTTATCATTTTTTGGTTGTTCTCTGGATGAATCCACAGGTCATGGTTATCACCATGGGGTGTAGC
>CAZWPZ010000048.1:0-2956 GCA_964636005.1 uncultured Eudoraea sp. | reverse complement strand
ATTTATTCAAATGAAAACTACTTTTGTCGAAATTAAAAAGCGTAGTTCACTTCTTTTTTGTTTCTTCCTTACCTCTATAATCCATGCACAACTCAGTGGTGGGGGTAACCTAAACCCCGACTTAAAACCACCAAAACAAGCCCAACAAAACTTTATGGATCTAAGGATAGGTTTGAGCGTTCATTGGGGGCCTTCCTCTTTAGGACAAAAGGAAATTAGCTGGTCCAGAGGGGATAGTATCCCTCTCGTATTGAGAATATTTCAAAAAAGCCGTAAAAATCTGACGTCCTGCGTACCATTAATCATAAAACTGTGCATTTCATCGAAAATTTAGGTAATAAATCCTATCTTCATGTCGTTAGGAATTAACTATCTTATTTTCTACTTATGCGCCGATCAAAAATCTATATACGATTTTCAACTATTCTATTAGGCTTATTCGTCTTTTCCACGGGGGTGATTATCCAGGCGACTACACCCGAGTCTCCACAAAACAAAGGGTTAAACTATGCTGCAGAGATAACTACACCTTCCACAACAGAGCGTGCTGCTAAAATGGAATACGAAGCAAAAAAACAAAAACTAGAACGTGCCTTAAACCAATATTTTAAAAAGGCCATAGCTTCTGGAAAAATTGTCGGTGCGGGTGTTAGTATCGTAAAAGAAGACTCTGTTTTATTCAAGAATGGCTTTGGAAGAAAGAACTTTTATAAAAAAGACAAGGTGAATGGGGAGACCGTATTTCGACTTGGGTCTCTTTCCAAAGGATTTACAGGGGTTTTAGCTGCCAAAGTAAAAGTAGAGGGATCTCTTGATTGGGATGACAAGGTTAGTAACTATGTCCCTGAATTTCAGCTAGGCAATCAGGAAAATACAGATAAGGTGACCCTTGGCACTATTCTTTCGCATACCTCCGGTACACCATATCACAGTTATACCAATCTGGTCGAGGCAGGTATGTCTCTTTCTGAAATAGCAAAACGTTTTAAAGAGGTGCAGCCTATTAGTGCTCCCGGAGAAATGTACAGCTACCAAAATGCCATGTTCGCTCTTTCATCTGAAGTAATGCTTGGAGCGACTGGTAAAGACATTAACTATTCCCTGGAAAAAGAATTATTCAACCCTTTGGAAATGTGTTCTACCAATATGACCTACGAGGATTTAGCTAAATTGAATAATGTGGCTTTACCTCATAGTCGCAGAGGAAAAGGATTCAGGCCATTAAAATTGCGAAATAGTTATTACAATGCTGTGGCTGCCGGTGGTATTAACTCTTCCGCTTCGGATATGGCCAAATGGATGCGGTTTTTATTAGGTTATAAACCAGAAGTAATGGAGTCTAGCAGTATTGAAGAAGTATTCCAACCGATAATCGAAATTAAGGGACATCAAAAATACTACCATCGATGGCCTGGTCATATCGCTTCTTATTATGGCTATGGTTGGCGCATTCATACCTATAAAGATGAAGCAGATAGCAAGGTTAAAACCATTTGGCATCACGGAGGAAGTGTCAATAATTTTAGAAATGAGATAGCACTTTTCCCGGAGGACAAGCTTGGTATCTGTGTGCTTTTTAATAGCAATAACAGGGTTTCCAGAACGGTAGTTCCTGATTTGCAGAAGATCGTAAAAGAAATCTACGACACTCCCGAGATCGAATATCAAATAGACGAAACAGCCAACGCGTCCTTAGTAGAATCGGAACATTAATTCTTACTGAGAATTCACCGCTGCCACTAGTCCTAAGCTACCACGAGATTGTATCTCGTTATAATGCAAGTTGCAAAATAGATTAAGGAACACGCTATGATAAACTTCTATCCCTTCGTTTTGTCTTGATACAAAATGAAGCAAAAAATCAAGAAGGTTTATAGGAAATTTTTGCTGTGGCAAAACCACGGTTGCTGCTATCGTTACATGCTCTTTTTTTGCTTTGCAAAACGCACTTCCACTGGCAGCACCATTATTTCTTGAAAACCTTCTATCTCAATAAAAGTATATTAACACCTTTAACCTTTTTCCTCAGTGTAGTGAGCATAGCCGTTAAGAACTATTGAAACCTTGGAAATAATTTAGGCTATGCGAAGGGTTTTTAAATCTTTAGATTTAAAAAACACCTAGTGAAATCAAAGATTCATGAACACCTTAATGGAAAATTACTAATTGTGAATAAAAAGTCCTCCGCTCCGCAGTAGTTGCACTGCTGCGGTATCCCCGCTACTCCGAGATTGTATCTCGTGGTAATACAAGAGGTAAAATAGAATAAGGAAAACTCAATTCTAAACTTCTATTCCTTCATTTTGTCTTGACACAAAATGAAGGAAAAAATCAAGAAGGTTTATTGGAAATTTTTGCTGTAGCAAAACCACGGTTGCTGCTAACGCTTCATGCTCTTTTTTCCTTTGCAAAACGCACTTCCACTGGCAGTACCGTTATTTCAGGTAAACCTTCCGATATTGGTAATGATTTACTTTTTCAGAGACCTTCTTCTTCCCCGCTACCGCGAGATGGTCTCATGATAATCCTAGAAACAAATAGAATAAAAACCTCAGCTCCGCAGTAGTTGCACTGCTGCGGTATCCCCCGCTACCACGAGATTATATCTCGTGATAATGCAAGATGTAAAATAGAATAAAAACCACTAGACATATGGTTTCATAACTATAATTCCCAGTTGGCTTCTATTACTTTTTGAATATGCGGATAATCTTCATCGGTTTCTTTAAGTTGCTCCCGTAACTCCAAAAGTTGCTCTTTTAAATCTTCTCGGATTTCGGCATATTCAGGGTCAGAATATACATTATTCATTTCCTTTGGGTCCTTACGCAAATCATATAGTTCCCAGGCAGGAGGCGTATGTGTACTAAAGTCGTTTCCCCAACTTTGCTTATTCCATTCTGCCTCAGGATTATCTGTATCCACCCAATACTTCCCGTAATAAAATACTAGCTTA
>CAZWPZ010000047.1:0-4690 GCA_964636005.1 uncultured Eudoraea sp. | reverse complement strand
GATAACCTTAATAAATTCCCAAAGGACTAGTAATACTCCAATATGGTTTACTAGGAGCAAATTAAGAAGGAACGATATAACAGAAGACCACAAAACGGAACGTAATTTGGTACTGAATACTGTAATTTACCCCATCCTTCGGCAACAAAGGGTAACCAATCTGAACCTAATGGCCACAGCCAAATATTCACTGAAAATATGCGAAGAATTGTATTTTATATAGTAATAGTGTTATTCTTTTCCTGTAAACAAACGGAAAAGAAAATCACGAATAAGGACCATGTCGACCGCCCGAACGTACTCTTTATATCTGTAGACGACCTTAGGCCCGAATTGGGTTGCTATGGAAATGAGCTTATCAAAACACCAAATATCGACCGCTTGGCTGCCGAAGCTACCGTTTTTAACAATGCGTATTGCCAAGTTCCTGTTTGCGGTGCTTCAAGGGCTAGTATTTTGACTGGACTCCTGCCAAACAGTAACCGGTTTTTAAGTTATGACACCCGGATGGACCAAGACGCACCAGAAGCCCTTATATTACCTCAACATTTCAAAAACAACGGATATTATACCTTAAACTATGGAAAAGTAACCCATTTTCCGGATGATAACGAAGAGGCCTGGAGTGAAGATCCGATTCGCTTGGACTGGACCAAGTTAGCGGATGGTACTTGGTCTACCGAAGGTTGGAGGGATTATGTTTCGCCAGAAAACCTTAAAATTGCCGGGAATCATCCTAACAATGCAGGTAAGTCTTATGAGAAGGCTATAGTCCATGATACCGCCTATGTTGACGGCAAGAATATGAAAATGGCCATTGCAAAATTGCAGGAACTAAAGGAAATGGAGCAACCTTTCTTTTTCGCCTTGGGCATATTAAAACCGCACCTACCATTTAATGCTCCCCAAAAATATTGGGATTTATACAATGAGAATGAAATTGAATTGGCCTCCAACCATCTTCCACCTAAAAATGTACCCGAGGAGGGAATAACCAACTATCCTGAACTCCGGGCCTATGCAAAGGTTCCTGCTGAAGGACCTATACCCGACAGTTTGGCCCATAAACTAGTACACGGTTATTATGCCAGCGTCAGTTATGTAGATGCTTTGATCGGGGACCTCATGAAACAAATGGAAGACTTGGGGCTGGATAAAAATACTATCATAGTGCTTTGGAGCGATCACGGCTGGTTTTTGGGCGAACATGGCTTCTGGTGCAAACATTCCCTTTATGAACTCGCCTGTAGGGTACCTCTCATCATAAAAGAACCGGGCGAGAGCCAAATGAAGAAAGTAAAAACAATGGTCGAACTTGTCGATTTGTATCCCACCTTATGCGATCTAGCAGAGCTAGACAAACCAGACCACTTGCAAGGGAAAAGTTTTGCCCCTGCATTCCAGTCTAAGGAATACGTTCACAAAGATTTTACCTATTCCCGTTACAAGTCCGGTGAAAGCATTAAAAATAACCAATTGAGATATACGGCTTATTTCAACGAAGAAAATAAGATGAAATCCGAAATGCTGTACGACTTAAAGAAAGATCCTGGTGAAAACGTTAATGTAGGAGGGGATGGAAGTTATTCCCTAGAGAAATCGATGTTGTTAAGCAGGTTGGATTCCTTAAGGAACTAAGAAGTTTTGAAAATAACTGGAGATATCTTCCTGTAAACCAATTTGTACTATTTTATTTCCTCAATTCTTGAAGTTGTCTTTTGTTAATTTGATAATTTTCTGCACTTTTTTTTAAATTATGCGTATTTTGGGCAATCAAAATTTAAAAAAATTAAGACTGTCTATTTGGGATGAGGAAAGTTTTTTAAGATTTTGGTCCTTCGTTATTCTTGGAAATGATGGAATTTTAAAAAGAATTAAAAAAAAAATTATGAAAACTATGAAAAAATTAAAGTACAGTTTTTCTGTGCTACTTATACTCTTTATGAGTTGTTCGTCGGACGACAAAGTCCCAACAAACGTTGCCCCATCAAATTTAGTAGTTACCTCAGATATTAGCGATGATGGATCTGGAAAAGTAACCTTTAGTGCTACAGCCCAAAATGCTACCTCTTTTTCTTTTGATTTTGGGGATGGCACATCCCAGGAATCTCTAACCGGAACTGTGGTCAAGGTATACGATATGGGAGGTCAAAACACCTACAATGTTACCATTACTGCAAATGGTAGTGGCGGTTTAACTGTCTCTAGCTCCATAGAAATTTCTGTAACCAGCGATTCTGGAGATTCTGCCAATGCGGAGATAATTGCTTTTTTAACCTCCGGGAGCTCTAAAACTTGGTATTTAGCGGCGGCGCAGCCTGGACATCTGGGCGTGGGTCCTGCAAGAGAAGGTATTGATGGTGATTGGTGGTATCCCAAGTGGTATTCGGCCCAGGCATATGAGAAATGTAGTGATGGCGCCTCGGATTGTTTTTGCGATGACGAATTGACTTTTTCTATAGATGGTAGCGGGGAAATCACCTATGTACTCGATAATAAAGGAAGAACATTTTTTAATGCATCGCATAAAGATGTAGTTGGTGGCACAGAGGCAGAAGACTTTTGCTATACATTTGATACCTCAGGTACTAAATCCATTTCCTTGTCTAAGGTTTCTGGAAATGTTCCTGATGCGGAAACGACTGGAGTACAAATGGATTTCTCGGATGGTGGTTTCATGAGTTATTACGTGGGTTCTTCTTCCTATGAAATTCTCTCCATAGATGAGGATCTTCTATATGTTCGGACCTATGATGCCGCCAATCCTGATTTGGCATGGTACCTCCGGTTTTCTTCCGAACCAGCCGTAGGCGGAGGAGACGAGAAGCTTGAAACTATATATAATACACTGGTGTGGTCCGATGAATTTGATGTGAATGGAGCACCAAATCCATCTAATTGGACCTATGATCTTGGTGCAGGTGGCTGGGGTAATAACGAAGCACAAACCTATACGGATGATCCTGCCAATGTTATTGTAGAAGATGGTTTTCTTAAAATAACCGCTATTTCTGAAGGCGGTGAAAATGAACTCTACTATTTTGATGATATAAGGCTAACTAATTCAGGGGGCGCCTCTTCTTCAATTAATGATTTTGAGGGTACACCTCCGGTATTTAATAATTTTGGTGGTGCCTCAACTGTTGTCATTCCTAATCCCGACGCCTCGGGCATCAATACTTCTAACACGGTTGGTGAATTGACGAAAACTCTTGGTTCTGAAACTTTTGCAGGGTCTTTCTTTGATTTATCAGCGCCATTAGACTTAGTTACTTATTCGAGCATTAGTATGAAGACTTGGTCTCCAAAAGAAGGTGCGGTGGTTAAAATAAAACTAGAAAATTCTGCCAATGCCGATGAGAATTATGAAGTTGATATGAATACTACAGTTACGGAGGCGTGGGAAGAACTTGTATTCGACTTTAGTTCCGCACCAGCCTATACATATGACAGAGTGGTTGTTTTCTTTGATTTTGGGGTTAGTCCGGTTGGCGCCTATACCTCAGCGAGGATTAAGTCCGAAAACCTCTACGAATTTACTTATGGAAGAGTGGAAATAAGGGCGAAACTTCCTTCTGGTGGAGGAACCTGGCCTGCTTTATGGGCGTTAGGAGCTAACTTTGCAGAGGTAGGTTGGCCAACTTGCGGCGAAATAGATATTATGGAGCACGTTGGTAACAAGGCAAATGTTACCTCCAGTGCGCTGCATTATCCTGGTAATTTTGCAGGTACAGCAGTTTTTGGAGAAATCCCGATTCCGACTGCAACTTCTGAATTTCATAACTACACCGTAGAGTGGACTCCGGAAAGCATTAAGTTCGTTGTGGATGATGAATTTATTCACCTGAGTTTTGTTAATTCAGACCAAACACCTTTTAATGCTGATTTCTTTTTTATCATGAATATTGCCATGGGAGGAACCTTAGGGGGAGCAATAGATCCTGGCTTTACACAGGATACCATGGAGGTAGACTATATAAGAGTTTACCAGTAATCAAACGTAACACTATAAGAAAGCTGGTGACTTGCGTCACCAGCTTTTTTTGTGGTTAGAGATATTCTGTTTTTAGCTCTATGTGGGTTTTTTTAAAGACCTGGATTCCTTTAATTAAAAAAGTTCCATCCAAATAATCTTTTGTCCTCTTCCTACTTTCCGATACAAAAAGTAATAAAATTTGAAAACCAGTGCTTTAAGTTGTCAGGGTACAAATAGGGTACAATATTATCGATTAATTGAACTTGTGATCATTCATAGTGTAATAAAACCTGGTCATTTCTGGAAGGGTTACACCTAAATAGGATAGCAATGGAGAAGAGCAAATTGGAACATAACTCAGTACTTAAGCCAGTTGAAACTTACGGACTTTTTTATTGGATGGTTTTCGGTGGATACAAGCCAGTAAACTTTCTATATAAGATAAAAGATGACTTTAATCGATTGGACAAGTTTCTAAATGAATTAGGATTTCAAGAACTCTTGAATGACGATGAGATTCTCTATGAGGAAACAAATAATATTGAGCATCTTATTTTTAAAGCCAAGTCGTTTTATCAAAGTGGAGTTCTAAAGTTTGAATACACCTTTGAATCTAAGAATATGCACTCTTGGGATAGTGGAGTTGAAATGTTTGAGCTGTTCTATGAGGATGAGCAACCTAAGTTTCGATTCAGATATGAAATCGATGAAGAA
>CAZWPZ010000046.1:0-5894 GCA_964636005.1 uncultured Eudoraea sp. | reverse complement strand
GAGAGTGAATTGTCCGGAATCGGCTATATAGATCATATGAATGCAGTTTGGTACAATCGCACCTTTACCGTGCCGGAGGACTGGGGTGGTCAGCAGCTTTTCCTGCACTTCGGAGGAGTAGATTATAAATGCACGGCATGGGTGAATGGGAAAGAAGTAGGAATACATTACGGAGGCAGCTCCAGTTTTAGCTTTGATATCACCAAAGCCCTGCAACCTGGTGAAAACGAAATTACCGTACTGGCCGAAGATGATATTCGCGAGCAAGTGCAACCTGCAGGTAAACAAAGCGCCACCTACCAGAATCAGGGCTGTTGCAAATACCGTAGAATTACCGGTATTTGGCAAACGGTTTGGCTGGAACCACGAAATAAAAGTCACCTATCAAGAGTCAGGGTATTGCCGGATGTGGACAATAGCAGTTTTCATATTACCCCAGAAATAAATAATTACCAACAGGGTCAGCTATTTAAAGTTACACTGTATGATCAGGGGAAGGAGGTAGCCTCGGGGACTAGCAGTACCACTGGTATCCCGGTAACGCTACAGCTGAAACGACCCAAGCTATGGGGTCTCGGGGATCCTTTCCTGTACGACCTCCAATACCAATTGTTAGACAATGGACGGGTAGTCGATGAAGTAAACAGCTATGCTGGCCTTCGAAAGACCCATTTGGCCAATGGAAAAATCTACCTCAACAACAAACCCATTTTCCTGCGTTTTGTGTTGGATCAGGGATTTTACCCGGATGGTATCTGGACCGCTCCTACAGACGATGATTTGAAGGGAGATATCGAAAAATCCATGGCTGTGGGCTTTAATGGCGCAAGGCTTCATGAAAAGGTGTTTGAAGAGCGTTTTCATTATTGGGCGGATAAGTTGGGCTACTTAACCTGGGGTGAGTTCTCGGATTGGGGTTTACCCAGGACCTACGGAAATCCCGAGGGGTGGCTAAATGTTTTACGGGAGTGGAGGGAAGTGATGATGCGCGATTACAACCATCCTTCTATCATTGCTTGGACGCCTCTGAATGAAACCCATTCTGCCAAAAAAGGGTACGAGGCATATCGCAGGGCCGCGGTGGAAGTTTATCACCTAACCCGCGACCTAGATCCATCGAGACCGGTGAATACCGCCAGCGGATTTCTTCATATCGAAACCGACTTATGGACGGTGCACAATTATAGTCAGAATGCGGAGGAGTTTGCGAAGCTGTTTGAGAATATCGAAGCAGGTAGTGACAAAACCAAACTTTATATGAATGCCTGGGATTGGTATGGGGAGGTAAAAGAGTACGACGTCACTTATGAAGGACAGCCCTATGTAGTGGATGAATATGGAGGAACCTTTTGGCTGCCCTCACATGCCAACGAAGCCCCCAGAGGGGATGGAAGGTCCAATTGGGGCTATGGTAAATCTTCGGAGGAAGTGGTAAAGCTGATATCCGACCTTACCAAAGCGCTAACCGATAATCCGAAAATCGCCGGTTATACCTATACACAACTGACGGATGTATGGCAGGAAATAAATGGCATTTATACCTTCGATCGGGAATTAAAATTCGCTCTTGAGGATATTCGAAAGGCCTTGATGCATCCGGCCGCTATAGAACAGGAATAAGGTGAAGTAAGGTTAGCGTTAGGGAATAACCATCGAGGAACTCTTGAAGTCGGCGGCATCTAATGTCTATTCAGAGTATTTCTTCCATTGTACATCGGGATGTCCGAGTGTCAGATTATAGGTCTGTTGATTTTACTGTACACTGGCCTTATCATCTATTTCGATAATTCGGCACTTCTCAAAATCCATTTCAGGATAGGCCTCAAAAGCCCAATCGCTCAATTGTTTTAAAATGGGTAATAAACCAATGGATTTTTTGGTTAATGAGTATTCCACTCTGGGGGGAATTTCCGCAAATGATTCTCTCAAAAGCAATCCATCACTTTCTAATTCTTTGAGTTGATTGGTCAATACCTTTTTTGAAATGGTTGGTATAAGGGTATTTAACATGCCAAACCGCATGGAACCATTAGAGAGTAGGTATAGAATAATCGGTTTCCATTTGTTGCCAATGATGTTCATGGTATGGACAAGGGAACAGGCATTCGGGTTGTCGATATATTTTCGTGCCATTAGTTACTTTTTGGTTACCACTAATTGTTAGTGTTTACGTTGCAATAGTTTCTAAAATAAACTATTATTAGTTTCTTTGTGAAACAAAAGTAATTAAAAATTTAGAATGAAGAACGTATTTATAATAAATGGCCACCAAAAGTATCCATTTTCAGAAGGGAAATTAAATGCTAGTTTAACGGAAAAGGCAGAAGACTTCTTTAGAAATAAGGGTTATACGGTAAAGAAAACCACCATGGAGGACGACTACGAAGTTAAGCAGGAAGTCGAAAAATTTAAATGGGCAGACCTTGTCTTTTTTCAAACACCCTTGAACTGGATGGGGGTAAGCTGGTCCTTTAAAAAGTATATCGATGAAGTGTTTTCTATGGGCATGATGGGAGAAATGTCTGATGGGGATGGAAGGAGTAGGGAGGAACCCAAAAAGAACTATGGACTAGGCGGTAAGTTGGAAGGAAAGTATATGTTGTCTGTCACTGCTAATGCACCTAAAGAGGCATTTAATAATCCATTGGAATCCTTTTTTGGAGGTATGAGTGAAGATGATCTTCTGGCGCCAATGCATTTAAACTTTAAATGGTTTGGTTTTGAATCTTTACCTACATTTATGGCTTATGACGTAATGAAGAATCCTGAAATTGAAAGTGATTTTAGGCGTTTTCATGAGCATTTAAAAAACCACTTCTAAGCTATGTATACAAAGAGAAATTATTCTGTTAAGGCGATGATTTTGTGGACACGCAGATACATTTACAAATTTATTATTATCGCTACCATTCCAACCATACTTTATACTGTATTGGATTGGAAGTTTTTAAACTTACCATGGTTGCCAATTGCTTTGGTGGGTAGCGCCTTGGCCTTTATAGTTAGTTTTAAGAATAATGCCTCTTATGGCAGGTTGTGGGAAGCTAGAAAAGTATGGGGAGGAATTGTAAATACGTCTCGGTCTTTTGCCATGATGGTCGATGATTTTATTGTGAATCAATCTAAGGAGAATGGGCTGTCGGAAAAAGAACTTTTCGATATCAAGAAAACCATAATCATGAGGCATGTAGCTTGGATGACTTCGCTTCGTCACGCTTTGAGAAAACCGAAATCATGGGAAATGTCTACCGTCAATTCATCTGATATAGAATATATGAAAGATGTCGAAATAAGCGAAAGGAAGTTTACGCTTAAAGAAGAATTGGAAGGTTATCTATCCGATAATGAAATACAGCATGTACTTAAACAGCACAATAAGCAAGGTGCATGTCTGAAATTACAATCATATAATTTACGAGACTTAAAGGAGAAGAATCTTATTTGGGAATTCGCCCATTTAGAAATGGAATCATTACTAGTTGAGATGTTTACATTACAAGGGAAAGTCGAGCGAATCAAAAATTTTCCTTATCCAAGACAATTTGCCACGCTCAATTTATTCTTTGTATGGATCTTTGTTCTACTACTTCCATTTGGAGTAATGCCTGTTTTTGATGAAATAGGACGAGGGATCATTGAGCAATATGGTTTAAACAAGCCTACAATCGAATTTATAGGCTCACATTTTGTATGGTTGGCAGTACCCTTTAGTGTTATAATTTCTTGGATATTTTTCACCATGGAACGAATAGGCGAAGTATCTGAAAATCCTTTTGAGGGAATAGCCAATGATACGCCAATAACCAGTATTTCCAGAGCGATAGAAATAGATATCCGTCAGATGATAAAGGATGATCCCAATGACATTCCACAACCAAGACCAGAACAAAAAAATATTTTAATGTAAAAAAGAAAACTATGAACAGACCAACACCAAAACATACAGCACCAGATTTATCCTTCCCATTGTTGGACGGGAGCGAATGGAATTTAGAACAACAAAAACCAGAGAACTTTACCTTGGTAGTATTCTATAGAGGATTACATTGTCCAGTCTGTAAAAAGTATCTGAAACAGTTGCAAGAGCTAGAACCTCAATTCAAAGAAAGGGGTGTACATGTGGTTGCTGTAAGTATGGACACCGAAAAAAGAGCAAGACTTTCACGTCAGAAATGGGAAGTGCCCAATCTAACCTTAGGTTATGGCCTATCGGAAAAAACAGTCAGAAATTGGGCCTTGTATCTGAGTGCTGGGGTAAAAGAAGGTGAACCGGATGTTTTTAGTGAACCAGGCCTTTTTTTAATCGACAATAAGAACCAGGTATATTATTCTGCAATAAATAGCAATCCCTGGGGGAGACCATATCTTCCGTCCTTTGTAAAGGCAGTCGATTATATTGTTCAGGCGTCTTATCCTGCAAGAGGGGAGATGCTTTAGTTCATCCTATTATCTAATTTCCGAGCTCAATGGTTTGTTTGAGCTCGGAACTTTTCTTTGCTGCGTCTAAAATTTCAACCACCAGCATATTGTTTTCAAGCGTGGTTAAATCGAATGCATCCAGCTGAATTTCCTCCCGTACTACTGCCGCTAAAAGAGCAAAAGGATCATCATAAGGCGCTTTTCTTTCTTCTAGTTTCATCACCTCTTCCTCGTATCCATCATACCCTTCGGAAATTCTCAGCCGTAAATCATGCCTGTTATCTGCATATACCACACCAGTAGTACCATAAATCTCCATGTCCTTTCTTCCAATGGGCCAATTCCAGGAGCCCTGAATTACAGCCACAGCGTCATCATACTGTAAGAGAATGACAGATTCATCATTGACTTTAGGATTGTTCTCGGGTTGCAGTTGTTGAGCGATTGCGGTTACCTTATTCGGTTTTTTGCCCTCCATAAACCAGGTTAACATATTAACCCCATAGCAACCAAAATCTATTTCGGCACCACCACCATTTTGTATGGGATCGGTCAACCAATCCAGAAATTCTTTATTAATACCAATCTTTTTTGGCCCCTTATGACCATCATGAACCATAATTTTTCTAATCGGACCTATTTTGTTTTCCTGCTTAACCAGTTCATACGCTTTGTGCGTTGTAGGGTACCAAGTTGTTTCGTAGTTCGTTAAAAGATGAATGTTGTGTTTCTCTGCCAGGGCTTTCATTTTTTTGGCATGTTCCATACTCACGGCTAATGGTTTTTCTACCATGACATGAATACCTCTCGGTGCAGCCGCTTCCACCACTTCTAGGTGTTCGTAAATGGTTCCAAAAGCCGTTACGGCTTCTGGCTTAGCGGTATTTAGCATTTCTTCTATAGAAGTATAAACTAAGTCCATAGAAAACTTATGTTGGTCTGCATAGCGTTCTGCGAGCGCTTTGTTCGGCTCTACAATGCCAACAATTTCAATGTCCCCGCGCGGTTCACTTTGAAAAATCCAATGGACATGGGTGTGGGTTAAGCCAATAACACCGACCCTCAATGCTTCTTTAGTATTCTGACTGTACATACTGGTATGGTATAAAAGCAAGCTTGTAATAAATAAAATTATGTTTTTCATTATGGTTTTATGGCAACTGTTTTAATATTTATAGACTTTTCCTTTTTCCAACAACTTCTTTGCTTCTGTCCAATTAGGAAGGCAGTCCGTATCTATGGTTATTGTTCTGATTTCTTTGGCAATTCGGCTGCTACTTTTCATAGCCTCCAAATGGGCACCACTCCGGGCAAATTCTTTAAGTTCCTTTTCATTGCTCCATAGGGTCATGGTGTAGTGTTTGTTCCAAATGCCTCTTTTCTTGAACTCCTTGCAATTCGTGGCCTTTAACTGTCTGGTAATTTTAAGTGCCTGTGCGGACAAGGCAAAAAACTTTAATGGCCCTTTTAATTCT
>CAZWPZ010000045.1:0-11005 GCA_964636005.1 uncultured Eudoraea sp. | reverse complement strand
AATTTCATTAAAAACGCTGTTCCTTACTATTTGATGTCTTTACGCCAGGCGATAACGACAAATGACTACACCGAGGCAAATAAATTACTTGCCGCGTTTAAACAAAACCAAAGGAATCACGGTAGCGAAGTATTACCTACTGAGCAAAAAATAAAGACAGAGATTCTATACAATAAACTCGACATTTTCAACAGACTTTATAAGTTCTACGCTCTCGTAGGAATAGCCATGTTTTTCGTACTGATCTTCCGCATTTTTAAAGAAAGATCCATTTGGAAGATAGGCACCTATTTCTTTAAGGGAACCATCTATATCTTCTTTATATGGCATACAGCCGGACTTATATTGCGATGGTATATATCCGGACATGCTCCTTGGAGCGACGCGTATGAAAGTATCCTCTATGTATCCTGGGCTACCATGGGAATGGGATTGTTACTCGGACGAAAAAGTGAAATGACGATTGCAGCTTCTGCCTTCGTTACTTCTATGTTACTGTGGATTGCCCATCAGAGTTGGGTAGATCCTTCCATTGCAAATCTCGTACCTGTTTTAGACAGTTATTGGTTGATGATTCATGTAGCGGTAATAGTTGGAAGCTATGGTCCGCTTACTGTAGGCATGATTTTAGGTATTGTCTGTTTACTGCTCATTATTCTTACGAATAATAAAAATAAGCGGAGAATGAAGGACAGCTTAAAGGAACTCACCGTAATAAATGAGTTGTCTTTAACCGTTGGACTGGTAATGTTAACTATTGGAAATTTTTTAGGAGGGCAATGGGCCAATGAAAGCTGGGGAAGATACTGGGGATGGGATCCAAAAGAAACCTGGGCCCTGATCTCTATTATGGTTTATGCCTTTGTGTTGCATATGCGTCTGGTACCCGGTTTAAGAGGTGCATGGACTTTTAATTTTGTGAGTATTCTGGCATTTGGGAGTATTATGATGACCTATTTTGGAGTCAACTTCTACCTTGTTGGCCTGCATAGCTATGCTAGCGGTGCCCAGGTAATTACCCCTAGTTTTGTCTGGTATACCCTTACTGGGGTGCTCGTATTGGGCTTGATTAGTCTATGGCGGTATCGACTTTTTTACAAAAAGTAGGCTGTCATTTTCATATTACATTTTCTTGTTCCCCACCTTAGCAAATCTCTCGTTTAGCTTTTGTATTTTTAGTAAAATTCAAATACAGCATAGGGAATGTTTAAAAGAAAATTTAAATGGAATTCCGAAAAAATTTTGGGACTCTCCGCAATGGGCATAAGCTTCATAACGCTAGTAATATTTATCTACCAAACCAATTTAATGCGAAGGCAAAACAGCCTTTCCGTACTTCCTTATTTACAAATTAGTATAAGCGATAATGCTGCAGCCAGTTCCTATTCTTTAGCTTTACTAAATCATGGGGTAGGTCCTGCTATTATTGAGTCTGTCCAAATCACCTACGACAATAAGCACTACAACTTGAAGGAACATAACGACTATTTTATCGATTTTTTGCGAGCAGCGGAACCTACCCTCGATAGTTTGGTTAGTTTTTCTTCTTCTACTACCGAAAGGGGAATGGCAATTCCTCCTGGAGCAAGTTATCCTGTACTGTCTGTTAATAATTCAGGAAAGGATTACCATTTACTTAAATTTCATCTGGAAAAAATGTTATCCGATGGTCTTGAATACGAAGTCATTTATAAAAACATACAAGACGAAAAGTGGTCCATAAACAACCATAGCGAAGGCCCCGTAAAACTAGACTAATCCAAAAGTCTGTTCCAGATAAAAATTAATTTAAAAAAAAATTGCATCTTTGTCTCATCATGAAGTACTAGAAATTATGTTTAAAATAGATGTGATGGTGACGATTCCAATAATCTAAGTTGGCTTAGATACGTCGCTCATTCTTCTTTTTCTTCTAATCACCTAATTTCTATATCATGCAAAACAAAAAGCTACCTTCCTTATCCAAATTATATACCTATTTCGTCATAGCCATTACGGGCAAAGAATCTAATTATACTTCTGGGAGTATTCGGAAAGCAATTTTTATGCTTTCTGTACCAATGATTCTGGAAATGATGATGGAGTCCATATTCGCGATTGTAGACATCGCCTATGTCTCTCAGGTAAGTGTAAATGCTGTCGCTACCATAGGATTAACCGAATCGGTAATAACACTGGTATACGCCCTGGCCATTGGCCTGAGCATGGCAGCCACAGCTGTAGTAGCCAGAAGAGTAGGTGAAGAGAATATGCAAGGTGCCAGGATAGCAGCTGTTCAAGCCATTATACTCGGGATATTCATCGCTTTGGTTATCGGTGTTTTAGGAATACTGTATGCCAAAGATATTTTACGTCTAATGGGAGGGGAATCAGATCTAATTAGCGAAGGTTTTGGTTATACTCAATGGCTGTTAGGAGGTAATATCACCATAGTTTTGCTTTTTTTGATAAATGCGATTTTTAGAGGTGCAGGAGATGCGTCTGTGGCTATGTGGACCCTAGTCCTCTCCAATGGCCTGAATATAATATTAGACCCAATATTCATCTTTGGTTGGGGTCCGGTACCCGAGTTTGGGGTTATGGGTGCGGCAATTGCGACCAATATAGGTAGGGGTACGGCGGTGGTTGCTCAATTACTAATACTCTTTTTTGGTTGGAGCAGAATTAAGCTACAAATAAAGGACATTGTCATCAAATTAAAGGTGATGGTAAATCTTGTAAAAGTCTCTTTAGGTGGGATTGCTCAATTTTTGATTGGCACTTCTAGTTGGGTTTTTCTTATGCGCTTAATGTCCGAATTTGGAAGTGAGGTCTTGGCGGGTTACACTATAGCAATACGGGTCATGATGTTTACCTTTATGCCTGCTTGGGGTATGAGCAATGCAGCTGCAACGCTTGTAGGACAAAATTTAGGTGCCAAACAACCCGAAAGGGCTGAGAAATCTGTTTGGATAACGGGAAAGTACAATGCAATTTTTATGCTATCCGTGTCTATTATCTACCTGTTATTTGCTCCCGAAATAATAGGCCTTTTTTCAGAGGTAGAAACGGTAATTGCCAAAGGCTCTCTTTGTTTGCAGGTGGTGGCAGCTGGTTATTTATTTTATGCCTATGGAATGGTTATTTCACAGGCATTTAATGGTGCAGGAGATACAAAAACTCCAACCAAGATTAATTTTGTTGCTTTTTGGTTGTTTCAACTACCCTTAGCCTATATAGCTGCAATAACACTTAATTACGGTGCCTTGGGAGTATTTATAGCCATAACGCTGGCGGAGGTTTTGTTGTCTTTAATCGCTATTTGGTGGTTTAGGAAAGGACATTGGAAAAAGACACAGGTTTAGCCTATTTTTGTAACTTTAAATTATCAATGACTTTAATATGAAAAAGGAGAAATTGGGTATAAATACCATGTGTACCCATACCGGAGAACTAAAGGACAAGGAATATCAGGGAGCCGTATCACCACTTTATATGAGCACTTCTTATGCTTTTGAAGAGGTCGATGCCAAGCGGTATCCAAGATATTTTAATACGCCAAATCAAGAGGCTTTGTCTGCAAAAATAGCGGCACTGGAAAATGCAGAAACTGCTATGATTTTTGGTAGCGGAATGGCGGCAGTTAGTACTGGTATTTTAGCTTTTTTAACCGCCGGGGACCATGTTGTGTTTCAAAACATGCTATATGGAGGGACATATAATCTGGTTAGTAGTCAGTTCGATAAAATGGGTATCCAATATTCTTTTACCAATGGCTTGTCTATTGAAGATTTTGAAGAGAAGATTCAAAAAAACACCAAGGTGGTTTATATAGAAACGCCCTCTAATCCATTGCTGACTATAACGGATTTAGAAGGCATTGCGGCTCTGGCAAAAAAGCATGGTTTAGTTAGTATAATTGACAATACCTTTGCCAGTCCGGTAAACCAGAACCCTATAGATTTTGGGATTGATGTTGTAATACATAGCGCCACGAAATATATGGGGGGACATTCCGATATATGTGCGGGAGCAATAGCAACCTCAAAGGATCTGATGAAGAAAATACATAGTCTGGCAATAAATCTTGGTGGAAGCTTAAGTGATTATACCGTTTGGTTGTTAGCGCGAAGTATAAAAACCATGGGAATACGGGTGAAGGCACAAAATGAAAATGCCCAGGCCTTGGCAGAATATTTGGATAAGCATACTCTAGTTAAAAAAGTGTTTTATCCAGGCCTTGAAAATCATAAAGATCACGATTTGGCGAAAAGACAAATGCATGGTTTTGGCGGGATGATGTCTTTTGAATTAATAGATGCATTAGACCCGACGGAGTTTAGGAAGGCTTTAAAATTTATAAAGTCCTCCATGAGTTTAGCAGGAGTAGAAAGTACGGTCCTATCACCCGCGAAAACTTCGCACTCGCTATTATCTGAGGAAGAGCGAAAAAAGCAGGGTATTGCAGACGGCCTAATACGATTCTCCCTGGGAATAGAAGATAAAGAGGACCTCATTGCAGATTTAGAACAAGCTTTTGATAAAATTGGAAAAAAAGAATTGGCTATTAATACGCCTTAATCCAAGTATAGTTAATAAATGAAATTAGACGTATTAGTATTTGGCGCTCATCCGGATGATGCTGAATTGGGGGCCGGTGGGACCATAGCAAAATGTATTGGTGAGGGAAAAAAAGTGGGAATCATTGACCTTACCAGAGGAGAACTAGGCACAAGGGGTACTCCGGAAATCAGGGATAGTGAGGCCAAAAAGGCAGCGGAAATTCTAGGAATAAGTGCTCGTGAGAATTTGGAGTTTGCAGACGGTTTTTTTACTAACGATAAGACCCATCAAATAAGTGTCATCCAAATGATACGTAAGTATCGACCAGACATTGTTCTGTGTAATGCTATTGAAGACAGGCACATAGATCATGCGAAAGGAAGTAAATTAGTAAGTGATGCCTGTTTTTTAAGCGGTTTGGTAAAAATAGACACCAAGTTACCAGGTGAGGAACAATGGCAAGAGGCATGGCGTCCTAAACATATCTATCACTATATCCAATGGAAAAATTTGGAACCAGATTTTGTGGTAGACGTGAGCGGCCATATTAATCAAAAAATAAAAGCAATAGAAGCGTATAAATCGCAGTTCTATGATCCCGATAGCAAGGAACCAGAGACTCCTATCAGTAGTAAGAATTTTACAGATAGTGTCGAGTATCGAGCCCGGGATTTAGGACGTCTGGTTGGAGTAGCACATGCGGAAGGTTTTACTGTTGAAAGGCATATTGCAGTAAAGTCCCTTTGGGATATAAGCTAAACAGCCTTGCTATAAGACTTTTTAACTTTTGGAAGTGTAAAATGAAAAACACTACCCTTTCTTAGTACACTATGTGCCCAAATAAGACCGCCATTTTTTTCTATCATTTCTTTACATAAAGAAAGACCTAAACCGGTTCCTTTCTCATTTTGGGTTCCATAGGTAGATACGGTTGAATTGCTTTCAAATAGTTGACTAACGGTTTCCTCGTCCATACCCACACCGGTATCTTTAACAGTTACTTCCCATTGTGTATCTCTCTCATAAGCGTCAATGCGTATCATCCCGTTTCTAGGAGTAAACTTAAGGGCATTGCTTATTAGGTTTCTAATTACAATATCAACCTGATTACTATCGGACCAGGTTAGCGTATTATCTTCCAGGTTATTTATAATTTCAATAGACTTTTTTGATGCTATTTCCGAAAGTAAATTAATGTTTTCCTGGACTAGAGTCTCCAGAGCCATCATAGAGGGTTTGGTAACCGCACCATTCATTTGGGTATTACCCCAGGATAAAAGATTATTAAGCGTGAAACCTATATGATTTATGTCTTCCCGCAACTTAGGAACAAAGCCAAGGAACTCCTTGGTGCTCACATCGCCGGTGGCATACATTTTCAATAACTCTTGTAGGGCTCCAATGGGGCCTCTAAGGTCATGACCAATTATAGAGAATAGTTTTGTCTTGGTTTCGTTATTTTCATGAAGTTCATTCTCTCTCTTCTCCAGTATTTCCTGCTTTTCCTCTAATTCTTTGTTTAGTCTTTTCTGTATCTTTTGACTGCGATATACTACAAAAGTGATAATGACAAATACCATTAAAATACTTAGAGCAATGTTCACATAACGTTGCTGACGGGCCAAAGCTTTTTCATTGTCTTCAATGAGTTGTAGTTTTTGTTTGTCGTACTCTGTTTTTGTTTTAAACATAGTAAGACTCTTTTTATTTTCATTTCTGGACAAGGTCTCCGACAGACTTTGATACAGCTCGTGGAAGCACAAGGCTTTTGAATATTCTTCTTTATTCTTATATATTCTGTATAAGGTTTTCGCACATTTTTGTGTTCCCTCTAAGAAGGATATACGGTCGGATATTTCATATGCTATTTCTGCAAACTGCTGCGATAAACTATCTTTTCCCTGAGCAAAATACGCCTCGGCCATTCCGTTGTACAGATCAATAATTCCTCTGTCGTCATCCAGATCCCGATGCAGCATTTCCGATTGATTGTACCAAAACAGGGCCCATTTATACTTTTTGTCTTTTAAATATACCTTTCCCTTTATTTCATAACTAAAGGCCAACCAATCAAGAATATCGTGTTTTTCAAAAATGGCTATACTTTTATTGATATTGAACATGGCATAATCTAAATTGCCCATATCTGCATAAACAGAGGCTAGATTACTTAGGGTTTCTGCCATAATTATCTCATTCCCCAGCTGTACATTTATTTTTTTTACTCTGTTATAAAATTCCAGGGATTGCGCAAAATCCTTCTGTGAAGCATATAGGTTTGCAATATTTTCATTTAAAATAGACAGCACTTCCAAATCTCTGATTTCTTCAGCAAGCTCAATGGCTTCGAGATAACCTGAAAGTGCTTTGGCGTAGTCTCCTTTATAGGCATGTTCTCCTGCCAAATTATTCTTGATCCAAAGACTTAGCTTCTTATTTTTGATAAAGTTAGAAACACTTAAGGCTCTAACATAATGGACAATGGCGCTATCTGTCTGACCTTTATCCGAGTAATAATCACCCAAACCAACAAGAGCCTTACTCTCTCCCAGTTTATAGCCACTTATTAAACTATGATGTAACGCCTCTTTAGTGAATATTAGGGAGCTATCTCTGTTGTAATAACGATATTTATTCCTCAGTTTAATCAGAAGATCTATATAGGTAGTATCCTTTGGAGAAAAAGAATCTGATTCTTTAATTTTTGCCAACTCCGTGAGAAGCTTATCACGTTTGGTTTTTTGACCAATTAATGAACCAGTACCTAATACCAAAACAAGTAGCAAGAGTAGCCATCTTGAAGCCAAAAAGGGAGAAATAAATTTGGTGTTAAAGTGAAATGTCATTTTAGCCTGTAAAATCTGGTTCCTAAAATAGTTTGGTTACCAGCGGTGATATAATTTATGTTGTGAAATGCCACATTTTGTTTGTTTGAACAATATAAAGCTGCAGTTCATCGATATTTTATAAAAAATTGAGGCTAGTTTATTGTTCAATTTCTTCTTTTCTACAGTAACTTTTAGAAGCTCTCTATTAAAATGTATGAAGTTTCGTTTGAATCATTGATTAAAAAAAATTACCTTTGGCACCGCTTATAAATGGTGGTTGTAGCTCAGCTGGTTAGAGCGCTGGATTGTGGTTCCAGAGGTCGCCGGTTCGAACCCGGTCTTCCACCCATTTTTCCACTAAAAAAGCCCTATTCTCATAGGGCTTTTTCTATACTTTATTTTGATAATGTATTAGATATCAATTATTTAGAAAGAATTGCGTCTACTTTTGGTCTTTCTTTTCTATTAGCTATTTCCCAAGCAGTATAAAAAACCAATTTACTTCTATTGGCTAGAAGGTCATAGTTGATTTTATCTGGTGTGTCTCCGGGTTTGTGATAGTCTTCGTGGGTTCCGTTAAAATAAAAAATAATAGGAATCTCGTTTTTGGCGAAATTATAGTGGTCGCTTCGATAGTAAAATCGATTAGGATCATTCTCGTCGTTGTACGTATAGTCTAATTCTAATTGTGTGTATTTTGTATTTACATCTTCGGATAGCTGATGCAACTCTGAACTTAGTTTGTCCGACCCAATTAAATAAATGTAGTTGCGATTTCCCTCCCTTTTTGGGTCAATCCTGCCAATCATATCAATATTCAGATTGGTTACTGTATTGGACAGCGGAAATATAGGGTCAAAGTCCGTATAATACTGGGATCCAAAGAGTCCCTTTTCTTCCCCAGTGACATGTAAAAATACAATAGATCTCTTTGGTCCTTGACCTTCCTTGGCCGCCATTTTAAATGCCTCTGCTATCTCCAACATCGCCACAGTCCCGGAACCATCATCATCTGCTCCATTATTAATTTCATCGCCTGTTATTCCGATATGATCCAAATGAGATGAAATAACCACATACTCCTCCGGAAACGCAGTACCTCGCAACACGGCAACCACATTTTCTGAATCTACAAGAGTATTGGTATTGTTTACTTCAAAGGTAACTTGGGTATCTAAAGTTCTTGGAGTGGTATCTGTTTCTATGGATGATAAAATGGCAGCACCCATTTCCGGACTTACTAAAACCAACGCAGGATCCTGGTCGGGCGTAACTAATTGCATTTTCCCGTTTTCGGCATCTACATTAAAATCGTAATAATTTTTATATCTAGGGAAATAGGCCGGGTCATAATATAAGATTCCCCGGGCTCCCTTACTTTTTGCCAAATCAACTTTCGCACTTATAGCGTCGGACGCATTACCCCAAACAGATGGTATAATGGAACCTGAAATTACACTTCTCCCTGCTTCATCCTTAGGCTCTCCTGCCTTAATAAGGACAAGTTTACCTTCTATATTAATATCCTTATAGTCCGAATATCCTTCATCCTCGATTCCATAGCCAAGATAAATGATATTCTGGAACGTATGCACCAATGGACGGAAGGTTACAAAATCTTCCCCTTGATTATATTTATCTTCAGCAATACGAATAGCGCCTTCTGGTACTTTCGTGATTTCTAAAGGTACTTTTTGAAAGTATTCTCCATTGTCTTGCGCTGCAGGAATGTCCAATTCTTCATAAGCCGATTTAATAAAATCTACCGCCTTTTTCTGACCCGGCTTTCCCGTTTCCCGACCCTCAAACTCATCTGAGGCATATACGTACAACAAGTCTTTTAATTCTTCTTCTGTAATAGACTCTGCATAGACCATTGGGTCCTTTGGAATATTAGTTTTCAGCTCACTCTCTCGAACTGTTTTCTGAGAACTATTGCAACTAAGAAGTATAGCGCAACAAAAAGTGGAAAGCCATATATAATTCATAAGATCAACTTTTTATAAACAAGTTGTCAAAAATAGGGAAAGTATATCATTTTTGAAGAATCAGATTGGTTTTCATTCGTGAACAAGGTATTTACGCTGGTCGGTTACAGAAGGAAAAATTCTATTTTACTTTAATAAGGTTTTTAATTCTATTAATAATTACTTTTCATCAAATTAAAACCTTATTTTTGGGAATAGTTGTAATCAGTCTTATTTTCCAAAAAGTTATACGATGATAAAGTATGTTTCCAAAAGCATCCTCTTTTGTATGTTTTTCGGTATCACCCATCTAGTTTCCATGAATGCACAAGAGCAATCTTTGGGTGCCATGGTCAATTCTAAATTAGATGTTTATGTTTTCCCAGCAAACGACCAATCTGATGAACAGCTTACTGAGGATCAAGATTATTGTTACAAATGGGCGGTAAAACAGAGTGGGGTAGACCCGCTGAATCCTCCTAAGGTAGAAGCGGCTCAGGTAGAAACAGGTCCAGACGGTTCTGCTGTAAGTGGAGCTGCGAGAGGAGCCTTAGTTGGTGTTGCTATAGGTGCAATAGCTGGTGATGCGGGGACTGGTGCCGCAATTGGTGCTGTATCGGGGGGTATAGGTGGTCACAGAGCTAGTAGAGTAAACAGATCAAGGCAACAACAGGCAAATAATCAAGCTGCCACTAATGCAGAGGCAGATATGATTAATAGTTTTAAGAAGGCTTATTCCGTATGCTTGCAAGGGAAGGGCTACACCGTTCAATAATTCTAAGATTCAACAACATCAATTTGTCATGTTACATAAGTATACACCGTTATTATTCTTTTTTATTTTCTCAATTTCTTTTCTACACTCGCAGAATAGAATTGAAGACTACGATCTATTTTTAGTTCGTGAAGACTATGTATCTCCTTCCATGAGCAAGGACTATGAAATGTCACTTGCAGATTTAAAGGGCTTTCTAGAAGAAAAAAAGATTAAAGATTTCAACTACTTCACACATATACAGGACGATTACCGGTTTTTACATATAGTTCCAATTAACAAGCTGGAGGATTTGCATTATGGAACCCGAGAAGCTTTTGAGTCAAAAGTTAACGAACCGGAGTTGACCTTAATTATGGATTATTTTGATCTTTCCGTAAACTCCTACAAGCAGTACATAATTCGATATAGACCGGAACTGTCTTATGTTCTAAACGGTGATGACTGGAACCAGGACAATACTTATCGTAAATGGAACTTTTATTACTTTTATCCAGGGAACGAAAAAGAAGTAAAAGCCTTACTGACAGCTTACAAGGACCTGTATAAGGAAAAGAATGTGGAAATGGGTTTTAGGGTCTTTACAGGTCTAATTGGTACAGAAAAACCCTTGTACATTTTAACAACCTGGGGTAAATCGCCCTTAGAATATCAGAAAAGTCTCGAAGAAGCCTCCAAGGAATTAGGAGAAAGGGGAGCTCAACTATGGACCAATATGATGCAACTTGTGAGAGATACGAGGACCTCCGAAGGATGGTATTTACCGCAATACTCTTATGCCCCTGAAAGAAAATTTGCAGAATAACTTTGCAGTACTCTTTAGCTGCAAAAATTTCCTATAAACCTTCTTGATTTTTTGCTTCTTTTTGTATCAAGACAAAAGGAAGGGGTAA
>CAZWPZ010000044.1:0-81441 GCA_964636005.1 uncultured Eudoraea sp. | reverse complement strand
CCAACCAGCCCTTCCATAAGCCTCAGGCGGACTAGGAGTGTCGTTAAGTTCGTCCATAAAAATTTGATCTTTAGTAAGGTAAACCATTTTATCTTCTTTGATACTATAGGTAAACCAGGACAGCAGCTTTTCGTCAAAACCGTAAACATAAGAAGCATTGGGACTTAAGTGCACTTCACCCGCCATTCCTTTAAAGACTTCCTTAACTTGTCCATTGACATGATTAATTAAGGCGTAGTCTCTGAGGGATTGTGCTGTCCACTGTCTTGGTAAGTCATACGGTTTCGAGCTGTGCAAAAGAGAAATATTGGCATTTCCCTTTTTACCTAATTCTATTTCCGGATATGTTTCGGATGCTAATGGTATGATTCTTTTTGAAGCATCTAGTTCAACAACAGCTTGGTAGGCTTTAATGCTGTCGTTTTTAATCTGAATTTCCTGTACCGTATAGAGCCGTGGTTCATCATAGGTCCATACCTCTACATTTACTATCTCCTCATCTGTCAATAAGGTATTTGGTTCTACTCTTGGTTTGGTCAATCCGTAATACAATTTGGTATCGTCCTCTGAAAATACAAGTTCTTTGTAAATAGATGGATGAAAGCCGGTGCTGGTAGATCTTTTATCTGCTATTTTCTTGGCAATAGAATCCCCACTTTCCCATAAAAATAAGGAGGTTGGCCTTACAAACGCCTTGGTGGTATCCGCATCGACCACGAAGCTTAGCTTACTTCCGGTTTTACTAAAAGCCAATTTACCATAGGTAGCTTTTTTTGACGAATGTACTTTCCGTAAAGTGTCTTTCTCAAAATCTAGTACGTAAATACTGCTTTCTGACTCTTTAGTAGAACCTGTAGATACAAAGGCTAAAGATTTCCCGTTTTTTGCAAAAATGTAATCTGTGACAAACGGGAAGCTATCCCTTTGGCCAGTATTTAAATCGAGTACATTCAATTGGTAGCCATTTTTATCTCCTGGTTTTTTTTTCGTTTCCTCCTCCTCTTCTTCTTTACTGTCCTTAGTCGTATGATCACTTAAATAGGCAAGATGTCCAGACCATTTTTCAGGGAGTTTATAACTTTTAATATCAGGAAATTTACGCAGTTCTTTACTTTTGAGGTGCACTATACCTAAACTGTCTTTAGGAAGGTTCTCTTTTTTTACTTTTCTCCTTTTTAATTCTAAGATACTATCCTTCCATGCCTTTATAATAAAGACAGCATAATTAGAATCGAAGCTGAACGCTCCATCAGAAGCTCTGGAGTAAGAGAATACTTCTTTGCTGTTATCATCTTTAATTTTCAGGTAACTATTCTTTTCTCCTTCTACTAAAGCATACATCACATGGGCTCCATCCGGAGAAATTGTGGCTCCTTCAATCGTATTCCAAATATCAAAATCGGTATGGTCCAGGACTTTTTTTTGGGAATAAAGGGAAAGATGTACCAAAGCCAGTGCAGTAAAGAATACTTTTTTCATAAGAGATCGTGTGTTAATGGTCAAAATTAGCTATAATTCACTAGTGCTCGATACGTTTGCAATAAATACTCGTGTATTCCCTTTAAATTTCTGGAATCCTTGGTGCATTCTTTAGGTAGTATTTATATCTTTATTTCAATTGTTGAAGAAAGAGTATACGCACATAATTTTAACATTTGATGGTCTTATTGGAGAAAAAAATTAGTCAGTTAGAGGAGTATTTTCGTCCGTATCGGGAGGAAATAATCGGGATAAATCAAAGTTTCACTTCTCCTTATGGAAGAAAGAAAATCTTGTATGCGGATTGGATTGCTAGTGGACGTTTATATCGGCCTATTGAGAAAAAATTTGCTGACGAGATAGGCCCATATGTTGCCAATACGCATACGGAAACCTCTGTTACTGGCTCAGCAATGACTTTAGCCTACAGCCATGCGCGGGCCAAGATTAAGGAACATGTTAACGCTAGTGATGAAGATGTGTTGTTAAACGTGGGAACCGGAATGACCGGGGCTATCAATAAGTTTCAACGAATATTAGGACTAAAGCTATCCGAAAATCTAAAGGAGCATACGAAAGTTCCTGAGAATAAGAAGCCTGTAGTTTTTATTACTCATATGGAACATCATTCTAATCAAACCTCCTGGCTCGAAACCATTTCTAAAGTAATTGTCATACCCTGTGATGAAGAGGGCTTAATTTGCCTGAAAAGTTTTGAGAAATTACTTATGGAGCATTCCCATGTTCCTATTAAAATTGCGTCGGTTACCGCTTGTTCTAATGTTACGGGCATTATTACCGATTATCAGGGAGTAGCGAAATTGATTCATAAGTATAACGGTTTGTGCTTTGTCGATTTTGCCTGTTCTGCGCCCTATGTAGATATAGATATGCACCCAGAAGACTCGGATGCTTCATTAGATGCTATCTTCTTTTCGCCACATAAATTTCTCGGTGGCCCCGGAGCTTCTGGCGTCTTAATTTTTAATAAAAAACTTTACAGAAACCTTGTGCCGGATAACCCAGGTGGTGGTACGGTGACATACACGAACCCATGGGGAAATCACGACTATATAGATGATATAGAAACTCGTGAAGATGGAGGTACTCCTGGTTTTCTTCAAACCTTAAAAACTGCTCTCGCTATTGAGCTCAAAGAAAAAATGGGCACACAAAAGATGCAGGAGCAAGAACATGTGTTAATACAATGTTTATTCGAAAATTTAAAGAATGTTAAGGGTCTTCATATACTTGCCGCAAAGCATGAGGATAGGCTTGGGATATTATCATTCTATGTAGACAACCTGCATTATAATTTAATTGTGAAATTATTGAATGACAGATTCGGTATACAATCCAGAGGCGGTTGTTCTTGCGCTGGTACGTATGGACATTATTTGTTAAATGTGGATGTTGATAAATCTCTGGCAATAGAGCAAAAAATAATAGACGGATGTCTTTTAGAAAGACCAGGTTGGGTACGGATATCTGTACATCCTACGATGACTATAAATGAAATTAAATTTATATGTGACGCAATTAAGGAGGTGGTAGCGAACTACGAAAATTGGAGTAAAGACTACACCTACCACTTGCTCAAGAATGAATTTGTTCACAATGCTACACAACCGGCTGAAAAAGATATAATTGAAAATTGGCTTAGGTTGTAGCACCCATGGTTACCTACATTTTATGCTGTTTTTAAATGGTTAAGACCATTTGGGTGGTGAACTATTTGTAATTAAGTTTAGTGAATATAACTACCACCGTTAATATCTATTGTTGTACCAGTGGCATGGTCTAATTGACCAGAACAAATAAGACTTATAAGAGGGGCAATGTCCTCAGGGGTAGTAAGTTCCTTGAGTGCCAATTCTTTTAGAAGTTCTTCTTCACCATATTGACTGACGTATTTTTCTGCCATTGCTGTTCTTGTAAATCCTGGAGCGATAACAAAGGATTTTATATTCTTTTTGCCAAAAGAACGGGCCACAGACCTTGCCAGGGAGGTAATTCCTCCTTTGGAAGCAGCATAGGCTAAATAAGATGATGTCTCTCCTCTGAATGCGGCCCTACTCCCAATATAAATAAGTCTCCCTTGCCCATGTCTTAAGAAATGCTCTATGGCAATTTTAGTTATAAGTCCAATAGCATTTAAATTAATTTCCATGGTCTTTTGCCATATTGCAAACCAATTCTCGGTACTCTCTTCTATCGCATGAGGCAGAAATACTCCGGCATTCAAGACTATTGTGTCTATCGCCTTAAAGTAGGATATACAATTTTCCATTAACAACGTTACCTCTGAAGGATTCGAAAGGTTCGCCTGAAAAGGTTTACTGTTAGGATATAACGCATGAAGCTGTTTCACTTGCTCTTTTCCAGTATTGTAATGTAGCCCAACATTAAATCCATCGCTCACTAATTTTTTTACGATTGCCAAACCTATTCCTTTAGACGCACCGGTCACTAGTATATTCGAATGTTTTTTAAGCATAACTATTGCTAAAGGTAGGATTAAAAAAGAGAAAATTATAAAGGGATTGGTTTGTTTTTAACTCTCCAGAAGTACACGCCAGGATTTACTGTTTCACTTTATTTATATTCAGTAATTTTGCATTTAATTTGCCAGTTATCATAAATAATAAGTTTAATTCATCTATTTGGAATGAAAGGAACGAAATTATCGCATATCATCTTTGACTACCTTAAGGAATTTGGAATATCGGAACATTGGGCTAAAATCCTGAATTTAATAGGGTTAATATTAGTAACACTGCTTCTGATATTAGTATTAAATGCAATTCTTAGAAGAATAATTATTGCGATTTCTAACAGTATAGCCAAAAGAACGAAAACACATTTAGACGATATTGCACTGGCCAATAAACTGCCCAGGTCGTTGGCGCATATAATACCCTTATATCTAGGTATAAAAGCCCTGCCTATTGTATTTGTAGATTATCCTTATTGGGGAGAAATCGCTTTCAAGTTTGGGAAGATCTTAGTAGTTGTTTTATTCCTGCAAATTCTTAAAAGGACTTTGCGTAGTATTCGGGATTATTTAAAAAAAGTACCTCGTTTTAAGGATAAACCAATAGACAGCTATATTCAGGTGGTAATGATAGTTGGCTGGAGTCTTGCTTTTATAACCATTTTTGCCATAGTTACCAATACCACAATTTGGAAGTTTCTAACGGCTTTAGGTGCAGCTTCGGCCATAATTTTACTGATTTTTAAAGATTCAATTCTTGGATTTGTAGCAAGTATACAGGTGAGTATGAATGATATGGTAAGGATAGGAGATTGGATTACCATGGAGAAGTACGGGGCAGATGGTGATGTTATAGAGATAACACTTGCTACGGTTAAGATTCAGAATTTTGATAAAACGATTACTACCGTACCTACCTACTCCCTGATTTCAGACTCATTTAAGAACTGGCGGGGAATGTCCGATTCTGGTGGACGCCGAATAAAAAGATCTCTTTTTATAAAACAGTCGGGTATAAAGTATTTAGAAAAAGAAGAGGTAGAGGAACTGAAGAAAATAAGCCTTCTAAGAGAGTACTTAGAGAATAGAGAAGGTAAAATAAATCAGTACAATACAACAAACGATATTGATAAGTCGCTTCTTATCAATGGCAGAAATTTGACCAATATCGGGGTATTTAGGAAGTATATTCAATTATACCTGGAAAACCATTCGGCGATTAACAAGGACATGATTATGATGACGAGGCAATTACAACCTACTGGCCAGGGAATACCTATAGAACTTTATGTCTTTAGTGCAGATAAAAGATGGGAAAACTACGAGTATATCATGTCGGATATTTTTGATCATATACTTGCCGCTGTACCCTTCTTCAATTTGGAGGTTTTTGAATTACCTTCAAAAATATAGCTTGCATCCATTTTTGTCGAACAAAGCTGATGTTCAACCCGATGGGCACTAGGTTCTGAGGTAAATTGACTATCTTTTCTCCTAAAAAGAACTATGAATATTTTACGGCTGGGTATTTGCCTTTTTCTCTATTCTTATTTTGGGTATTCGCAAAAGTCTTCTGTGGAAATCGTTACGGAAGACCTTCCCAATAGAATAGCATTTTATGCATTAAACAAAAGCGAAACAGACCTGGATGTGTTGCTTACGATTGATGGGACCAACTTCAGGCAAAGTCGTGGTAGACCAAGATTTGTACGAGTGCCGGCGACATCGAAGGTTCATATGAAAAATATAGTATTGTTACGGGGCAAAAAACCAAGCTACACCTATACTCTAAAAGTAAACGATAGCTTATCGAGACGATCCTTGGTAAAAGAATTTGAAAAAATAAAAATAGACCCACCAAAGAATATCGTTCTTTACCTTACTCAGGGTTGCCTGACTTGCGATTCTCTAGTAGTGGCTTTAGACAGCAGTAAATACAACTATAAAAAGGTGGCTGTCGCCAGTGGTTCTAAGGTAGCAGAACAGTTAAAGATGTCTTTTGGATACAGTAGTAGCATAGACAGCATACAAGAGCCTATTGTAAACATTGGGGGGAAATTATTTACGACCTTAGATACCTATGATTTAATTATTACAGAGACTTTGAAACCTTAAGTAGAGTAAGCTCTTATACTTCTGGCTTCCCTTTTAAGCGTTTTTCTAATTTTCTCTTAACAACGGTTAGTCTTTTCATCATGTCCATAAGCTTATCGTCTTTGGTGGCCTTGTACATCTCGTTTATTTCTAAAATTAAAGACTTCGCCTCTCTGGAAGCTACAATCCTGTCGTTTGTTGTGAGTCTGGACCATTTACGTTGCTCAAACATTTCTGCTTTGTGAATAATATCCATTTAGTTTTTTTTATTCTTTTAATTTAGTTTAAATACTTTAGTAAAAATGCAGTATTTCATAATATTATACAACTGCATTTCCCTTTTACTAGTCGTAAATATATCGATTCCTTATATTTGTTTAACATATTTAACTATATTTTAAACATTTTATAGAAGTGACTCCCCTCTCTTCTAATTTCTAAAAGTTCTCCTTTAAAAATTGATAGGCATTTTGGCCCATAATTCGGTTCACTATTTCATCTGCATCGATTCTATTTCTTTCTTGTTTGAGGCTTTTTTTACTGGTGAAATTATAGGCATGTCTTTCTATAAAGTCAGCTAAATAGGGTAGTTCTTCCGCTGTCCAAAATCCATTTAATGAATCGATTATACCATCAAAGTCGGACCCGATTCCCATACAGTCCCATGCAAACAAACCATTTTGATCTAATAATTCGGCGATATGCTGAATCTGATACCAAAGCAACTCGGAGCGGTAATGCATAATCTTGTTGCGATATAAAGAGTTTTTTATTTTTTTACGAGTTCTCTTATTTACAATGCGCCTTTCATCTAATTGCAGGCCAATTATTCCCTTGCTCTTAGAAATCCTTAAAATTTCATCATTATAAAGGTTTATTGCAACCGGATTTAACTTGTCGGTTGTATTGGTATCACCGGGTATAGGATTGTCAAAGGAGATCAAGCCATTACAAGCAGCATGACTGGCGATGATCGGGACATCCTTGTAGGCATCTTTGTCGAGCAAATCGTAGTACTCTCGGCGAGCTTGTATACTCATATGTTTAATATCCGGTAAAATCCGTTTGCCTTTAGTATCATCGAGCAGAAGGTTTAGCACCTTTAAACCCAAAGGCGTAAACCCCTCTCCTATTCCTTCTTGCTGATCTGTAAATTTTAGCACAATACCGCTAAGACTTGGGGCATGACCGCAAATATGATTCCAGAAATGATGTGCAACAGTAATAAAAAAGGGAGGGTACCGCCATTTCTTTATCTCTTTTAAATTTCTAATAACCTCCTTTTCATCTGGTGTTCTACCCAAACCTATATTCAGCACATGCAAGCCTTCAATGCTCAATACGACGAAAATTGTTTCTGTATTCGGCAGTTTACTTTCATTCTTCCGAATGGTTTCTATCTCGTCGAAGTTGGCTACCATTTTATATCTGCACATCCCCTCAGGTAGGCGGTATACTTTCCCGTCTTGTTGATTGTAAAAATCATATTGCTTTTTTAAGTCCTCATAGTAATTAGGCATGTTTTGAATATGATCAATCCTTTTTTTACCTACACCCAAGGCAAAGTTGGAAGCAATATCTACTAGGAATTCCTTCTTTATATTATTTTCAAGAAACCCTTTCTCTAAAGGATATAAGGACACACAGACAATGCGTACCTTACCTTTGTAGAGACTGGTGAAGTTAGACTGCGAAAATTTGGTAAGACCAGTAGTAATATTCAAAAGCTTATCCATTCCCGTTGGTGGATCGTAATGCCATAAATTTTTATTGCTGTTTTTACGTGCGTTTTGCCTGCCAACAGGAAGTTTATTAAAACTCTTGCCAAAAGGCTTTAGAGAAGGATGACAGTGCAGATCGATATAATGAAAAAACGGCTTCATCAGGGTATGGTTAATTTACAGAAAAATACTACAAATATTAGAACTTTCTATTCTTGTTATCGTGTATTTCATCGGTAGTAATTAGAAAATACCTAAGGAATATGTTTTAGGATTTCTCTAGTCTACATTTACCAAGGATGCCTGCAGGTTGTTGGGTACGGCCTTGAAGGTTGCGAAGGAAGCATTGAAGGTAGCTTTGCCTTGTGTCAAGGATCGTAAGTTGGTAGAATAACCGTGTAATTCTGCTTGAGGCACCATACATTTTAGAATTTGATAATGGTCTTCACTGTCTATTCCCTGAATTATGGATCGCCTGGACTGAAGGTCGGTCATTACACTTCCTACCATATCTTCCGGAACTTTTACAGTTAGCTCCTGAATCGGTTCTAAAAGTTTTGGTTTTGCATTTAAAAAGGCTTCCTTAAAAGCATGAGCCCCTGCAATTTTAAAAGCAATATCATTGGAGTCTACCGAATGCATTTTACCGTCGTAGACCATAACTCTGATATCCCGGATATAAGATCCTGTAAGAGGTCCGGACTCCATAACCTCCAGAATTCCTTTCTTAATAGATGGAAGGTATCGCAAATCAATAACCCCACCTACAATGCAATTATAAAATACAAGTTTACCTCCCCAGACTAGATCTATTTCTTCTTTACCTCTAATATTAAAACCTTCTGGTTCTGGTATGCCCTCGTACCAAGGTTCTATTTTTAGGTGTACCTGAGCAAATTGTCCGGCACCTCCCGACTGCTTCTTGTGTCTATAGTTTGCATTTGATGCACGTTGAATAGTTTCTCTATAAGCTATTTTGGGTCTTTCAAATTTTGCCTCAATTCCATAAATGTTTTTTAAGGTCCAATTTATTGTTGCCAAGTGTAACTCTCCCTGACAACCTAATATTTGTTGTTTTAATTCTTTAAAATATTCTAGTTCTACGGTGGGGTCTTGCGAATGAATTTTTTTCAAGGCATCGCTTAGTTTTTCCTCTTCATTTTTGTGGACAGCCGAAACTGCCTTTCTGGTTCTGGGCGATGGATAGTTTATTGGTTTTATAGTAATCCTTGAATTTATTTCATGAAGTGTATCGTTTGTCTCGGTATTTTTTAATTTAAGAGTCGCACCGATATCCCCAACCTCCAATTTCGAAACAGGTTCTCGCTTTTTGCCATCCATGATATAGAGGTGGTTAAGTACTTCTATTTCCCCAGTTCTTGAGTTTTGTAATTTATCATTAGTAGATATAGATCCCGATTTAACCTTAAAAAAGGATATTTGTCCTAGATTAGGCTGGTAGACCGTTTTAAAAACAAAGAGTACCGTTGCGGCTTCTTTTTTCCTTACAAGTACTTCTCCTTCGGTGGTCTGTTCAGGAGTGAGATCGGCTGCAGCAGGCGCTACATTATCGATGAAACCCATAAGTCTGCCACTACCCATATCCTGTAATGCCGAGACACAGAAAATTGGAAATAGCTCATGATTTAGCATACCTGCTTTTATGCCCTGTCTCATTTCATTTTCATTGAGCGTGCCTTTATCGAAAAAAAGCTCCATTAATTCCTCGTCATTTTCGGCAGCTTTCTCTACCAATTCGTTATGAAGCTTATTGGCTCTTTCCTGATGGTCTTCTGGAATAGCCAGTTTTTCTGGCTTTCCTCCGTTCTTAGAAAATTTATAGCACTTCATCTTTAGGACATCTATGATACATTGTGCCCCTTCAATGGTTGTAGGATACTGAACAAGCACACCATTGTTACCCACTAAGGCGTGAATTCCTTTGAGGGTATTTTCATAATTAGCATTAATATGATCTATTTGGTTAACGACAAATAAGGTTGGTTTGGAGTAATTGCTAACATAGTTCCATATGATCTCTGTACCTATTTCAACGCCATGTTGCGCATTAATAACCGTTACTATAGTATCGGCAACCCGTATAGAAGAGATTATTTCTCCTACGAAATCGTCGAGCCCAGGAGTGTCAATGATATTAATTTTATAATTTCGCCACTCTGTATGTAAAGGAGTTGCAAATACGGAAGTACCCCTTTCATGCTCAATTTCATGGTAGTCGGAAACCGTATTCCTTAATTCTACGCTTCCTCTTCTATTAATTAATCCGGCTTCAAATACCATAGTTTCTGCCAGGGTAGTTTTGCCGCTATTGTGGGCACCTACAAAAACCACATTTTTAATGTGCTTGTCGTCATATACTTTCATAATCGTTTATTTAGAATATCTAACCAAGCTAGTCAGTTATTATAACGCAGTTTATGACTTATGTTAGGTTTGGGAAAATGTGCTCTATACAAGATAAGAGATTCTTGGCTCTTTAAGAAGTATTCCCTCTCTTTTTTGTGCTATTGACCTAACATTCTAAAGAATCGAAATTTTTCTTTCTAGTTTATTAAGAGTCCGAAAATTTACATAAAAAACAGAAAAACAGATACTTAACTCCTATTTTAATGAAATGTACTTGTTAAAAATTGCATAAAACGGTACTTGTTATAACATAGTACTGTAACAATTTTATTTTTCTCTCGTCTATTAGTTGTAGTTCGTTAAGAACGAGTCAAAAAAAAACAATAGTAATAACAAAATTTAAAATTATGAGCCATCAAAAACAAACATCGCCAACAGAATCTAGAAGAAACTCAGTCTTTTCTAATTTCAGAAATTCAAAAAGAGTACGCTGGTCAGAATCTAGAAACTACATTCATTAGGATAAAAAAGTATTCATTCACATCAATAAAACAAACAAGTCATGAACTATTTAGTACAACAAACACCAACAGAGTCCAAAAGACACGCTTATTTTTCTAATTTAAAAAACAGTAAAAGAGTACGCTGGTCAGAATCTAGACATTACACCATTTAAACAGTAAACTATTCATCAATTTAAAATCAACATCATGAAAACAACAATGCACCATTCACCAACAGAATCAAGAAGATTTTCTTATTTCTCATCCTTAAAGGATAGTAAAAGAGTACGTTGGACGGAAAGCAGGAACTATGTTTCCTAGACCAGACCCCACAAGGAACTCAGGGGCCAACACTGCATAAAAAAGGAAGTACTACAACAGTTTACTTCCTTTTTTTGTTTTAAAAAATGGTCCTAAAACTATGCCTTAATTTTTAATGAAATCCTTTTTGCTCTATTGTGGTCGTTAAACCATTGTAGGAAATATTATTTCGGCCGCTACTTATAATGAGCACGGTGGTTTGCCCTTCTTTCCCGATGGTTAATTTAGCATTGTGACTCTCGCTTCCTCCTTTAAATTTAATACGAACGACGATCTGCCTTTTGTTTTCGACATAAGATACCTCATAAGAGTCTGGAACTCCCTGAAAAGTAATCCCTGGTGTGTCACTATAACCACCACCAGATCTGACTACACCAAAATAAGGCATGTCTATATCTACTTCGTCCTGATTTACTAATATTTTATTTGGATTTGTAGCCATTGTTATACTACCTCCCCCAGCAGGCAATACCCTGTTTGCCTCAAAAACAAAATTTTTGGACTCAATCAATTTTTTCATGTTGGCGTATTGCTCATCACCAATAGCTTTCTTCGCCTGTCTCTTTTCTTCTTTTGCTTTTTGTTTTTCTTCTTTTGTTTGGGCTGTTCCGTAGTTCATAGAAAAAGCAAGTAAAGCCAATAGTAAATACCTGATCATAATTTCTCTTTTTTATGTTATTTCATTCTAGGAAGATGGAAGATTACCAACCATAATCCAAATTTCTTTTTCTTTATTATTTTCCCAATACCCTAAATTAGTATAACTTTTTAATTCGACGAAGCCTGCTTCTGTTAGGTCTTCCCGTACATAGCCTTCCGACAGACTGTGTGCAGCAGTTTGTTCTGCCCTGGACTTGCCAATTATTTCACTTTTTAGTTTTTCTAAAATTAGGATTCTGCCATTTGGTTTTAAAGCTTCTTTCAGGTGCGACAGTACTTTTTTATAGTTTCTAATCTCGTGAAACACATCTATTAGTAATACAACATCGACCGATTTTTTAGCCAAGTGAGGATTGTCATACTCGCCCAATATAGTTTCAATATTTGTCGTTCCCTTTCTCTTGGCTATGGTATTTAATGTTTCAAGTCTATCCTCTCTCACATCAATGGCCAGAACGTTGCCTTGATCACCAACGCGTTTCGAAAGATGAAAACTAATATATCCCTCATGACAACCTAAATCTGCAACCGAGTCCCCTGATTCTATACCTGCAAGGTCAAAAATATGTTGGACGTTCATCCAACTATCTCTGTTGTCCCAATCTTTTTCCTTGTATTGAGCAGTTATAACGCTCATATTTAGTAAGAAAACCAAAGAATATAGACCAATCTTTCGCATACCCATAAATTAGTCAATAAATTCTTACAATACCTTAATTTTCTCTTAAAACTCAATTATTTTTTAATCATCGGTAGCGTTATTTGTGAGGGGTAGTCTTCGGAATGGTGAATTGTATTTGTTGCTACAACGCCTTCTTTTTCATTGTAATTCGCGCCTCCAGTATTCAGATTCCGGGCAAAACGCGGAAAATTACTACTCGATACCTCAATTCTTATTTGATGTCCTTTTTTAAAGTAGTTACTTGTTGCCATGGGACTTAGTTCTATTTTATAAACCTTTCCCTTCTCCATAAACACTTCTTGGTCATAACCATCGCGATATCGTGCTCTTTGAATCGTTTCATCCAAATTATAAGCTGTACCATCAGGATAAACATCAATAAGTTTAATTGTAAAATCTGTGTCTTTTGCGTCTGAAGAAACATAAAGCGTACTTTCAATAAAACCACTCACCTCAACACCTTCTTCGAGGGGTTCCGAGGTATATACCAAAATGTCCTGTCTTGTTTCCATTGTACGCTGATCAAAGGCCCCACCCTTAACAGCATTTCCTGTACAACAAACATTACCGCCGTAAGATTGCACTGGGTTCATCGGATCATAAACAAAAGAATCGGAATTGTCCTCAATCTTATTCTTGTTACCAACTAAAACCCCATTGCCGTATAAGCTATTTGCTTGCCCGGCACTTGATAAATAAAAGGTAGTCATCTCTGCAGCTTTTGGTGGCCAGCTATCGGCTGCCTGCCATTCATTACTACCCATGGTATAATACTGAATTCTAGGAGTGTTTTCTTTAAAATCGTTTTGTTCCCCTTTTAACCAAAGGTCGAACCAGGCATAGATCTGTTCATTGTAGTTTAGTCTGGCATCTCCAATGTTTCGTTCACCGACAATAGTATTTTCTGTGGCTCGAGTATAAGCACAGTGTAAGGTGGGTGCAATTACTAAGTATTGGTTGTCTCGAATTTGTGAATCCGTACTATTTCTTAAATGATTGAATAATGCTAAATTGGGACTAATGGAAACGTCGTACCAGGAAGTAAACCAAAACCCGGGCACCTTTAGTTCCATGTTGTCGTGATAGAGCCCTCCTTCGTACCAATCAGGATGATTGGGAGTACGTCTGATCATTTTATCAAAAATTTCTCTTTTGCCATTAATATTTACAAGGATATCCTCAATTGGGAGATGGCTAAGGGCCTCTGCCATATCTACAGGTGGATTTTCGGGGGCCAGATCATAAAATCTTGATATTCGTATTAAATCTTCTTGTGTAGCGCCTTCTGGAATCCTTGGTTTAAACTTATCATGTTCCACACCATAGAGCCATGCGATAAAAAGCATCTGTTCCACTCCGCCTCTATACCAATTGCCCTGTTCATAAAAATCCCCAACTCTTCCTACACCTGCACCAAAACCTTGTGGAACCATTGCAGCGAATGAAGGATGATCCAATGCGGCAACTGCCATTTGCCATTCCGCCGTTGAAGAACAACCTAAGGTTCCAATTTTACCGTTAGACCACGGTTGTTCTTTCATCCAGGTGAAGGCATCATATCCATCTGTTAAGGGTACCCCCAAAATATCCCACTCACCTTCAGAATAGTATCTGCCACGTTCGTTTTGTACAACATAGGCATACCCTTTTTGTACAACCTCCAGGGCTTTTGTTGCTGTCCGTAGCCTTTGTTCTCCATCTCCCCAACTATTAAAGTTGTAAGGCGTTCTTGAAAATATAATAGGTACTTTGGCATCCCCTTTAGGTCGGTATATATCCGTTGCCAGCCGTACCCCGTCTCGCATGGGCATCATTACTTTCTGATCAATTATTGCTATTTCTTTGAGCTGATCAAAAACATTGTTTTGAGATAAAATGCTGCTAATAGAAAAGAGCATTATAAGTGCTGTGCATATTGTTTTTCTGAAGGTAGGGTACTTATCTTTCATATAAATGTAATTGTGATCTGGTAAAAGTAGCGATAATTGCACTATTTTTTGACCATCATTAAATCCGGTTAAGGGTAGTTGTAAATGCCGGGCTATCGCTTCAAGGCAAAATATCCTGCTTTGGTTCCGGCATTGTTGGTAGCTATTTTATACCAGTACGAATCAGCAACCATTGGTTTGCCATTATAGGTCCCATCCCATCCCTGATTGGGAAATAGTTGCTTTAACAACTGGCCGTATTTATTAAAAACGAATATAGCTGTGATTTCTATGTTTTCTGTAGATTCTACAATCCAAAAGTCATTAAACCCGTCGTTGTTTGGTGTAAAGAATGCGGGTACCGGGAGGTCTTCTGCTGACAAAACCGATCCAAATGTGCTAAACGTCTGTCTGGGACAATTCTCTTCGATTACGCTGGGACTATACGGGTAAATGGTAACATATATGGTACTGGCTTCTGGTAATTCGGATGGAAAATTATAAAATGTATTCGATCCTACATCCAGACTATCTACCAATTCAGAGCCATCTGGGGTTGTACCAACATTTATAATATAACCCAGTGCATCTTCTACAGCTGACCATCCTAAACTTGTGTCCAGTGGAACATTAACATCACCAGGTCTCGGACTTGTCAATACAGTACAGCTAGGGGGATCAGGACCATCCCCTGTAGTAAAAACAATGGGTTCGCAGTCTGCTGCAGCTCCCAAATCATTGTAAGGAGTAAGCGTTACATAATAGGTGGTATTCGGTTCAAAGTCTGGTGGCTTAAAATTGGTTCCCCCTCCGACATCAAAATTATCTAAAATTCTTGTACCTCCTATTGCACCTTTTTCTATCGTCATTAAATATCCCGATGCGTTAAAGTTTCTAATCCACGTAATATTAGCCGTAACTGGAACAAAATCAGCGTCGTTCATCGGATCAATTATTTCGGTACAAGCTGGAGGAGAGTTTCCTCTGGTCCTAAAATTTAGCTCCGAACATTGGGGAGATTCATCTAAGTTATTGTATGGGGTAATAGTCACGTAAATTCTTTGTGCTCCTGGCAGGTCCATGGGCGGATCATAGGTGGTAGCATTTCCTACATCAAAATTATCCAAAAGATCACTTTCCCCGGAACGGGTACCCAAAGATATTCTGTACCCTGCGGCCTGTGGCTGCCCCACCCAACTAATGCTGGTACTGGGAGGTACACCATTTGCTCTGAAAGCGGGATTCAGGAGAGTAGCGCAAGCAGGAATAGTACTTGCTTCCCCAGTGGTAAATTGTTCTTCTACACAATTTCGGGCATCTCCAACATTGTTACTGGGTACGATTAGTACGAAGTAGGTAGTGTTAGGTTCCAAAGAAGCCGAAGGAGTGTAAATGGTAGAACTACTATTCGAGACTCCATTGGCTATATTGTAATTTCCTGATTCGGTACCAATAAAAACAAAATACTGCGTGATATTTGGTATGGACTCCCATTGAATATTCGTATTTACTGAAACGTTATTTTCCCCATTTGTTGGAGAAGAAAGTACCGTGCAGTCTGGAAGAGTTTGCCCAATACTTTCGTTAGAAACAATCAGGACCATAATTAAAAATAAGGTCCTTAAGGTCCAAAGGTGTTTTATGCCAACTTTGTTTAAGTAAGAAATAAACATTATTAAAGATAATGCAATTATGAAGAATATGCACTAAATAACTGTAAACGACTAGAAGTTATCGATATAGGTAAAGAAGACCTGATTAATCCAATTGTTTCCTATTCTTTACTGCTTTTGGTACTTTCGACTTTTAGATTGTCGAAGTTTATTTGCTTCTTTATTTCCAATAAATTTTTCCGCCTTAGGATCCCATTCCAATTCTTCTCCCAGACGATAGGCTATGTTAGCAATATTACATACACTGGCAGACCTATGCCCTACTTCAACGTTACATATGGGTTGCGTCCGAGTAGTAATGGCGTCTAACCAATCCTGATAATGATCTTGTTTGACCTTATACAACGGGGTATCTGTTTGTTTAAGTTGTGCAGTAGCCAAATTAGCTGGAGTAGTTTCAAAATAATTTCTACTAATGTCCAGACTACCTTCGGAGCCAATAAACCGCACTCCCCAGCCTCTGTCAAAATCCTGATGGATCACCTCAATACCATTCTCATAGAACATTCGCAGCCCTCTAACAGCTTCTTTGTCTTTTGGTGGCAGGTAACGTACAGGACCAGTTGAATCCATCCCCAAAGCCCATTGGACGATATCGAACATATGGGCACCCCAATCACATAAAATACCACCACCAACTTCCTCATATAATCGCCAATCCGGCCAAAACTTCACATCGTTATTTGAAGGGGCTAGTCGATGATTATAGGCCAGTAGTGGTGCCGGGCCACACCAAAGATTCCAGTCGACTTCCGCTGGCATAGTTTCTTCTTTCAGGTCATACGGCTTGGCAGGATCTCCTACATTGACTAAAACTTGTTTTATATCTCCTATATAACCATTTCGTACTAGTTCTGAAGCTCTTCGGAAAGTATCCCAGGATCTTTGCATACTTCCCGTTTGCACTATACTTCCTGTGCTTTTAGCCACTTTTACCATATCAATTCCTTCTTGAAGGGTATGGGAAAGAGGTTTTTCACAAAAGACATCCTTGCCTACCTCCATAGCGTCTATAGAATGCAGGGCGTGCCAATGATCGGGACTTGCCACTATTACGGCATCAACTTCTCTAAGTTCGAGTAATTCCTTGTAATCCAAATAACTCTGAATACCTTTGTAATTGGTTACCCCTCTGTGTTTGGAATACAATTGTTCTACATGACTGCTAAACCAATCCATTTTAGTGCTCCATACATCAGAGCCAGCAATTATTTGCGCTTTGGTATTCTCAACAAATCGGGAGGCAAGTCCTCTGCTCTGCTTACCTAAACCGATAAATCCTAACTGAATTTTATCATTTGGAGCTACAAACCCTCTTCCTAAAACATGCCGGGGAACAATTGAAAAGGCACTTACAGCTAGAGCCGAACGTTTAATAAAACTCCTTCTCGATTGGTTTTTAATTTTGTCTTCTTTTTTTGGAAGTTTAGTGACTTTGCGCTGCATAGATGTTGTTTTTTTACTTCTTTAAAGTACTAAAAAACATTCAAATGAGGCAAGCATAAATTCCTCTTTATCCTCTTGAGAACAACGCAACACAAAAAAGAAGAAATTATTTATTAAACCAATAGGTGGCCTTTATAGTTAAGGACCAAATTCTTCCTTCTAAAGGAGACAAGAGTTCCGCGTCGTTATATACAAGAAAGATATCCGAGGCCGGGGCATAACGCCATTGGAGTCTGGAGTTTAGGTTAAAAGTATTATTTTGTTCATTGTATTGAAAAAGGGTAGAGAAAAAGAGTTTATTGGTAAACGTTATATCCACCTGAGGGCCAAACAACCAAAAATCGGTAGTGTTCCATGGAAAGGGCAAATAAATATTGTTGTAATTAACCGTTGCATTCAGGCTTACATAAGGCTGAAATCTATATCCGACTTGTGTTCCAATACTTCCTAGCTTACCATTTTGATAATAGCCGCCATACCTTCCAAAGAGACTGTATCTAATCATGCTTTGCGGTTTGGAATTATATTCCAATTCAACAGCATTCCACCGATGTTTCGTGCCCGTCATTAAAGAGTCTTTACCCGAACCAGTAGGATCAAAGGGATCCAATAATTCTACATATTCATTTACTCCGGCAACAGACAGGTCGCTTCTATTTCTAAAGTTAATACGATACCTATAGGATATCCTGTGATCTGTTTCCCTGAGTTTTTCGCTGAAGTAATAATTGAAGTCTACTAATGGACCATGACTTACCACTGCCGTCTCTTTACTCTCATCTGGAAAGAAAAGATAGCCCGCAAAGGCGTTTAAATTGATATACGATTTTCGTGGTACAAAACCAACTTCTGCATTGTAGTCTGCTGGGACGTATTCTTCCTTAAGGCCCCAATTCCATTGGCGCGATTTGTATTCTATGTTTGCAGCCTGGGTAAAACCATTGCCTAGACTGTCCGGACTAAAAGATTTGAGTACAAAGGCCTTGCCGTTCCAGATATTGTCGGCCGAAGCCAGGTTATACTCTAACCCGATATTGCGGTTGTATTCTGAGTATATATTGGTAATCGAGTCTGTTTTATTAGGATAATTGATAGATTGTTTATTAACTACCAAAAGTCCTATAGAAGAGCGTTTAAATACCTGACGTTGTACACTTAATACGGCGAAATTCTGACTAGGAAGACCAGTAGTTTTCTCTTGTGCAGTTTGTATATCCATAAGCCCGATCCGCCAATTTTTATCCAGATTTCCACTTAGACGAAGACCAGCATTAATGGGAACACCAAGGCCTATCCTTCTGGAAAAAAAAGGTCGGATACTAGCATAACCAAAGCTCGCAAATAGATCCGCATTCTCTAAAAAGAATTGTCTGCGCTCGGGAAAAAAGAGTTCAAATCGGTCCAGATTGGTAACTTGTCTGTCTACTTCTACCTGAGAAAAATCCGGATTAATTGTCAGGTCCAGATTTAAAGAGGAACTCAAGCCAATTTTCACATCCCCACCTATCTTGGTCTCGTAAGTGGTACCCTCTTTTGAGTCGTAAACGGTCCTTCCCAAAACATAAGGAATAAGAGAATAATTAAAACGAGGTGAAGGTGGTGCTTCGTCCCATACCAGCGTTCCGGTATAGGCCAGGGAAGCCGTTGGGAACTGTCTCGGTATTGGCGTCCAACTAGATTTCTCACTGGTTGCAAGGTGTAAACGACTAAAATTTATGCCCCATTCTTTAACCCCATCTTTGTAACGAATTGATTTAAAAGGCAAGGCCATTTCAAAAACCCATTTGTCCTCTTCTTGATTTACGGCAGAAATCCATTTACTGTCCCAGTTTAAATCAACACTTCCCCCTGCAAACATGGTACCATCCCATTGCGCTCCGGCTGCGTTCGAACCAAAAGTGAAACCAGTGGTTTGATTGTTGAAAGGATCTAAGAAAAAAAGGAAATTATCGTTCTTTCCGAAAGAAAAATCTCTTCGTAGCGATTCGACAAAATATTCTCCGGGGATACTATTGTAGAAGGTTGCAACTAGATAAATGTGAGTGTCGTCATAGGTCATTCTGATTTCACTTTTATCGTTTGCCTTATCTACATCCATAGGCAAGACCATATAAAAATCCTTAGCCACCTCTGCGTTTTCCCAGGCTATATCATCTGCAATCCCGTCAATTTGAATGGGATGACTTGTTTTTTTAATATAATACTTAAACGCGCTATTCTTTTTTTGCGCAAAAATAGGTGTACAACTAAGACTCAAAATCAAGAGTAAAAGGCATGGTTTAGTCGGTATTTGCATTAGAAGTCAAAAAGCGATTTATCTAAACCCTTCAATAAAGAAAAGGCATTTTTAAAATAAACCTTTTGCAAAACTTCATCAGGCAAATCTAATCCATACATTGCCCAAAAAGCATGATACTTTTTATAATATGGAAAATATTCATCCGAAGTTTCTAGCACTCTAAAGTAAGTTGGAAATTCTTCTGGTTTATAACTATCCTTGCCAAATAATATGCGATCCTGATATTTTATAAAGAATTCTCTGGCGGTTTTAGGTTGCCGTCCTAACTCGGCAATAATAGCACCAATACCAACGTACATATTGGGTATTTCGTCCAACAAAGTACCTAATTTCTTTAAGTCATTGGCATACCAACCCATATGTGCATTGATGAACTTGGTATTCGGATGGCGCTTAAACATAGTATGTTGTTCTGCAATTATCTGTTCCCAAGGAGCTGGGTTATTAGCAGACCTCTTTCTCCTTGGTCTGGTTTTTAGCTCTAACCATCTCTCGTTTTTATTATCTATTGGGTCCCAAAACGATTTAGGGTCTGCAGAGTGGATAAGAACAGGAATATTTAATTCTGCACATTTAGCCCAAATGGGATCTAGCCTTGGGTCATCTACAGCTACCCGATTGTTATCTATATCTTTATAGCGAAGCCCTAAGCTTTTATAAATTTTTAGGCCTTTGGCACCGTTTTCTATGTCTTTTTCCAGCTGTTTTGCTGCCTTGAGTCCCCAATCTTTTTCTCCAACCCCCTCAAAATTGACGTTAGCAAATATTACTATGCGATTTGGGTAATGTTTATTTACATGCTGCAGCATATTGTTCAATCCTTCTCCGGATCCTCCACTCAAATTGACCAAAACTGCCATATTGAGATCATCCATTGACTGAACAAGTTCCTGAAGGTTTTGACTTGCCATATTAAAATGATGGCTATGGATATCGATAAATGGATATTTTGCGCGTTCAACAGGGTTCTCTTCCACTACCAAGGTGGAGGTTGGATTGTATTCTTCAAAACTCATCTCTTGAGCATGCGCTTGGCTAGTCGCAAAGATAGTTGTCAAAATCAGGCAGGCTGCGCTTTGTCTTATCATGAATAAGTACGTTTTACGGTTAATACATTTGGCAAATTTTCTTCAATTCTTATTTTACTTTATTTATATGTCTTTGATAGCTTTCCGGACTATCTAAATCTGTCAAGTCTAAAGTATCCGCTAGTGGTAGGATGCTTTTTTTTAGCTTTTCTAATATACTTTTCGCTCCTTGGTCCTCATTAAGTTGCAATAGTTCTTTAAAGTATACCTTCGGAAAAAAGGCAGGTACACCGAAGCTCGAAGAATATTTGGAAGCAATTATGAAGTCTTCATTTACATCTGCCGTTTTAAAAAAGTTGTTTAAATTTTCAATAGTTATAAAGGGTTGGTCTGCAAGGACAATTAAAATGCCTTTGGTGTTTGAAAAGTTGGACATAATATAACCAACTCCTGCGGAAATTGACGATCCAATACCACTATACCAGTTTTCGTTTATTAATAAATCCACCTCGGAGGTTTCAATAGACTTTTCAATTTTTTTGGCATTTGCACCTAAGACTACTACCACATTTGTTGCATTTGAAGCGATGGCTTTGTTAATACAATGCTCAACAAGTGTTGTATTTCCCCAAGGCAAGAGTTGTTTTGTTGCTCCCATTCTCTTGGCGCTACCCGCAGCCATAATAAGTATGGATGTTTCCATTGCTATAAGGAGTGAATGGTTCCTGTCTTATTCTTTAGGAAATCCGGAGTGCGTACTCTGGTAATTGCCAATATTTCCGCAACAATAGATACCGCAATTTCCTGAGGTGTAATGGCACCAATATCCAATCCGGCCGGACCGTATATCGAATCCATAAAATCGATAAATATATCGTCTTTAAGTTCTATCAACTCATTCAGCAACCTGTCTCGTCTGGCTGCAGGTCCCAGAAGTCCAATATAAGGTACTTTACAATTGGCAAGATGCAAAAGAAACTGCAGATCTTTGACATAACTATGCGTCATTAAAACAATAGCCGTTTCAGAATCCTTGACCAATTTGGCTATATCTTCTGGTGGTATATAAAATATAGCACTTGCACCTGGAAAATCATTTAGCTTTTTTTCCTCTGTTGGAGCTGCCACAACATCTATTTCCCAACCCGATAAACTTGCATATTTGGTAAGTTGCACAGCATCGTGTTCTGCTCCGATAATTAATAATTTGAGTCGGGGTTTCAATTGCTGCGTAAATATATCCAGATCTGTATTTTCTGTAAGTTGTTCGCTCAATGGAAAGGATTCACCTTTAATGCGAATAAAGGAACCGAATAATTCATTTTCCTTCTCGGAAAGCGAATATTGGGAGTAGATTTCAAACTCCCATCTATTTTCAACACAGGATTCAAAGGCTTTAGTTAATTGCTGATTGGGATTAAATGGTTCTATTAGAATATATAAAACCCCTTCACACCCAAGACGGTATCGACCGTCATAGGTCATTAACTTTGGCGTATTTGTTTTAAAAACTGATTGAGCTTGTCTCTTAATTTCCTTTTCAACACAACCTCCGCTTACAGCCCCTACCATGACATTATTGTCGAAAAGTAGCATTCTTACACCTGGTTTTCGGTAAGAAGAGCCTTCTAAATGCACTACAGAAGCCATAACCGCTTTTAGACCCAATTTTTTATTGGTAGCATAGCTTTGGAATATTTGGAGGATTTCATGCGTCATTTATAATGGTAATCGATATAAAACTAAAGGTACTAATTCTTCTGGTGTATAGGGCTCTTCTCTAGGGATCAATTTAATAAAGCCATCCGATTTTGTCAAACTCTGTAAATCTCCGGAAGTATTCGAATCAATCAATTCTGCCTTAATTCGGCCCCTGTCTACAATTAGCTTTACATTGTAAAACCTCGTAAACGTACTCTTATTACTTATACTCTGTAGAAGTTCGGCCCTTAATTCATTTATTTCTAGACCAAGTGAAGTATTCAACCAAGGAACAAAATAGATGTGAAAATTAGCAAAAGTGGATACTGGGTTACCTGGAAAGGAAAAAACTATCGCATGATTGTTTTTGCTTCTTCCAAACCAAAAGGGCTTGCCAGGTCTTTGTCTGACACCGTGAAAAAACTTTTTTACACCCAGCTGTTCCAATACTTTAGGAATAAAATCGAACTTCCCCTTAGAAACCCCACCACTTAGAAGAAGTATATCCATTTCCTGAATTGCAATATGCAGTCTTTGTCTGATAATATCTTCATCATCCGGAAGATGAAGAAGAAGTGGCTCTATGCCAAACTCTTTTAGGGCCGCATAAAGGGTATAGGAATTGGACTTTCTTATTTGATGGATTTTGGGCTGTTCATCAATAGGGACCAACTCGTTCCCAGTCGAAATTATGGCGACGGAGGGTAGTTCTTTTACCAGTATTTTGGATTTACCTACGGTGGCAAGAACCCCTATTTCTGCAGCAGATATTTTCGTATTCTTCTTGAGAATAAGGTCACCTTTCTTTAAATCGCTTCCTCTCTTATGAATGTTTTGCCCACGAAGAACTTCTTTCGAAGTGGAGGCAACACCTTTTTCAATTTGGATGTCCTCATACATTATTACAGCATCTGCTTCATACGGAACCATTGCTCCAGTCATAATTTCAACACATTCTGCCTCCTTTAAAAAAGGGTAGGTTTTTTGACCAGCCGAAACAATTCCCATAACATCAAATTCTCGTCGGCCTTGTTCTACTGCATCATAAATAACAGCGATACCGTCTTTTGTAGACCGATTGTAGGGGGGAAAATCTCTATCGGCATAAATATCTTCTGCCAAAACTCTTCCAACAGCATTTTTTATGCTAACAGACTCTACCTTAAAGGAATAGCAAGTGTTTAATACGTGCGTATAAGCTTCTTCACTGGTTATTAAGGTCATTTAATTTTTGGCTTTTAAAGTCATGAAAAGTATTTGGTATATCTAGTTGTCCATTTCTAAAGCATTCATACCTCCTTCTACAGAATATACCTGCAGATTTTGATACTTTTTTGTTAGTATTTCACAACCGATGTTACTTCTTGTTCCTGTTTTACAAATTAAAAATAGCTTTTTATTTCTATCGAAAGAGTCATTGTAATTTTGTAAATCAGACAAAGGAATATTCTTTGCGTTTTCTAAATGATTTGCACGATATTCTTTTTCTGTTCTTACATCAACAATTTGTAGCGAATCATTGGCAACCATGGCTTCTCTAAAGCTATTTGCTGAAATACTATGTGTCGACAAGTCTTTTGGAAATTGATAGTCTTTGGCGAGATGGGAGATATTTTTGTTTTGTGCTATCCCTTCGAAGATAATATGATCTATGCGCTGTTTGAGACCATTGTAGAGTAAGAGCTTACCCGATAACACCTCCCCTATTTCGGTCAATAGCTTTACTGTTTCCAGCGCTTGTAAATTGCCCACTATTCCTGGTAATACTCCTAAGACTCCATTTATATTACAATCTGGAATTTCGGAAGCACTGGGCATTTGTGGATAGAGGCATCGATAGGTCGGACCATTTTTGTAATTAAAAACACTCAACTGTGCTTCATATCCATGTAAAGCTCCATAAACAAATGGTTTTTTGAGAATTACACATGCGTCATTAATTAGATATCTGGTAGGAAAGTTGTCTGATGCATCTACGACTACATCAAAATTCTGTATTATCTCCAAAGCATTTGATTCTCGAAGATAGGTAGAAAAGACTTGTAAGTTAGTCTCAGAATTTTGCAAGCCTAATTTTTTTTTGAGGACGGAAGCCTTTTCTAATCCGATTTCATCTTCTGAATAAATAACCTGACGTTGCAGATTAGTTAAATCTATAGTATCTCCCTCCACTATTCCCAGAGTTCCTACACCCATGGCGTTGAGGTATTGAAGAACAGGGATACCCAAACCACCACCACCGACTACCAAGACTTTCGATTGTTTTAATTTTACTTGAGCCTTATCGCCAAATCCTTTTAGGGTAGTATGCCGTAGATACCTATTTGACTTCACTTAGATTGCAGTTTTATTAGAACTTCCTCGTAATCCTGTAAAGAATTTGCATTTGTAAGTAGCGCATCTTTTTCAGGATACACTAGAGAAATATCAGAATTAATTAAGAATTTTCGAGGGCAGCTGCTTTCGGAAGACTCCATATGACTTTTAGCCTTTGCCAATCCTTCGGGTTCCCATATGGCTGCCAAAGGTTCGGGAAGATTCTGTGTGGAGGTGCTATATGCTGTAGCTGTCTTCGTACTTTGTCTTGCACGAAGAAGTTGTTTTATACTTGCCAAATCTAGTAATGGTAAATCACAGGCGACAACTAGCCAGGCTACATCCGAATGATAATGATGAGCAGATAGAATACCATTAAAAGGACCTTTGAATTCATTACGATCTACAATAAATTCCATATTCGGAGGGATGGCAGTCAATTGGTCCTTTCGAAGACTTAGGAACGTTTTATCACATACTTGGGACAATAGTTCGTACAAGTATTCTCTTTGTGGTTTATTGTGATAATGAATTTCTCCTTTATCTCTTCCCATTCGCGTACTTTTTCCTCCAGAAAGTACCAATCCGTATACTTTAGATATATTATGTTTAGCTTGATTTAGCATTTGGGAAACACTTTCGATTTAACAAATAGTTCCTTTTTATCCTCCAATTGACGTCATCGAATTTTGAAACACATTTTGGTGTTCTTGTTGAGCTTCAAATCCAGTTTTAGATCGTTTACCGATAACGTCTTTAATAGCTTTTTCAATTTCAATATCCGAATTATTGCCCCTTATGAGGTCTCGGATGTTGGTTTTTGGCGGTCCATAGAGACAGGTAATCACATCGCCTAATGCCGTTATTCGCAACCTATTACAACTGCCGCAAAAAGTGCGGCTAAAAGAGGGAATTATGCCAAAACTTCCCTTATGACCATCTATTTTATAATTAATAGATGTGGAGGTTTCAGGAGACTGTAACTTTGAAATCTTTGGATAGACAGCACTTATATGCTCATAAATCTTTTTATAGTTCCATTGGATAGCATTGAATTCTTTTGATCCTCCATTAAAGGGCATTTCTTCCAAAAAACGCACCTCAACAGGATAGTACTTCTGTAGGTCTAAAATTGGTATGATATCGCCAATATTCTGACCATCTAAAACAATAAAATTAATCCGGACGTTAAACCCATCCGAAATCAATCGGATCAAATTTTCCTGTACCAAATCATATTGATCCCTTCTTGTGATTTTCTCAAAGGTTTCCCTGTTTATAGCGTCCATACTCACATTGATGTTTTGTATAGACAACTTTTTTAGCGTAGAAATATGCGGTCCGATCAGGGTGGCATTCGTTGTGATGGATATGTCTTTTAGTTTCGACATATTACTGAGGTCCTCCAGAAGCACCATAAGATCTTTTCTTACAAAGGGTTCTCCTCCAGTAATCCTTATCTTATCGATTCCCATATCTACCAATAAACCTGCGGTTTTCGACAGTTCTTGGATAGACAATAGCTTTTCTTTTTTGGCAAAATTAATTCCCTCTGACGGCATGCAGTAATTGCAGCGAAGGTTGCACCTATCGGTTACGGCCAATCGCAAATAATTAATTCTTCTCCCGTGATTATCAACAAGCATAAAATATCATTTAAGGCTTACAAAGACACCTAGCCACCGCTAACCGGTGGAATAAGTGCAATCTCGTCAAAATTACTGATACTGTCTTCGTCTTTGGCATATTTTTTATTTACCGCAACTGCAAGTGAACTCAAGGTATTAAGCTGTGGATAATTCTCCCCTAAAAACACCTTTAAATCCGAAACTGATTTGAGTTTACTGCTTTTTGAAATAGGTATGGATAAGGAAGCAGAGCCAACTATATCTTGGGTTATTCCAAATAATAATACGTTCATATTAGCCGATAATTTCTCGTTCCGGAGCTTTTAACAATTCTGGATATTTACTAAATGGTTGCTTGTATAACCTCTTCCCGGTAGCCGCCTTAAAGGCATTGGCAATTGCGCCACCTGCTGGTGGAAGTGTGGGCTCACCTAAACCTGTCGGGCTATGTGTATTTCGAATTATATGTGTTTCAACCAAAGGGGCTTCCTTCATTCTGATAAGTCTATATTTATCAAAATTATGTGCAGTTGGCTTTCCATTTTCGAACCCAAAATCTCCGAACATAGAGTGCCCTACCCCATCAATCACACCACCTTCTATCTGATTTTTAGCTCCTAAAGGGTTTACTAAAATACCACAGTCTACCACGCAAGTAATTTTTTTAACAACGGGAGACCCTTTTTCTAAAACTACATCTGCAACTTCTGCCACATGACTGTTGTGACAGTAGTAGTTAACGAAACCTTGATAAACTCCTTCTGGCTGTTTACCCCAGCCCGACTTTTCCACAGCGACCTTAATTACTTCTTCCATGCGTTCAGGGGAGTACTGTATGCGCTCGTCTGTGGTTCCTTTAACTTTTTGCAATAAATCCAACCGAAGTTTAATTTTATCTACTTCCATTGCTTCAGCTAATTCATCGAAGAAACTTTGTTCTGCAAAAGCAAGAAAGTTGGTATAAGGTGCTCTCCATGCTCCTGTAGTAATGTTACTATCGTATTTGGCAACATCTACCTGATAATTCTCTACGGCACCTGCCGGAAAGAAATTGGGAATAAGACCGTACATGTTGGAATTAATGGACGCTTCTTTTAAGTGATAACCAATTAGTTCCCCATCCTTAACAGCCGCTTTTATTCTATATTTTATGGAAGGCCTGTAAATACCATCGGCCATATCGTCTTCTCGGGAGAAAACAACCTTTACTGGTTTTTTAGCTAAATTGGAAATTTGGGCAGCTTCTACCACAAAATCTCCATATAATCTTCGGCCGAAACCACCACCCATTCGGGTCATTTCCAGGTGTACCTCGTTTTCTTCTCTTTCTAGTAAGCCAGCGACATGTTTGGCTGTTCCCTCAGGAGTTTGAATGGGACCCACCAGATGTATTTTTGTATCGGTTACGTCTGCATAAAAGTTCATTGGTTCTAAACAGTTGTGCGGAAGAAAAGGAGACTCATACGTTTTCTCTAGGACTAAATCTGCCTTGGCAAAAGCTTTCTTAATATCTCCGTCGGATCGCAGTGTTTCAAATTTATTCCCATCTAGCAATCCTGTAAGAAATTTATCGTGGTCAGCGGTGCTTTCGAGTTTTGTGTCTTCTACCCAAGTAGCCTTTAAGGCTTTTTTTCCTTTCATTGCAGTCCAGGTATCCTTGGCTAAAACGGCAATTTTATTCTCAAATCGAATAACATCAACTACCCCTTCCACGGCTTTAGCCCCCGTATCATCAAAACTGTCTAACTTTTGTCCAAATGCAGGTGGCCTTAAGACAGATGCAATAAGCATATTCTCTTTTTTATAATCCAAACCATAGAGAGGCTTACCAGTAATTATTTCATCTATATCCACATTAGGAGTATCTTTTCCTATAATGGTATAATCCTTCATTTTTTTAAGGCTTACATCTTCTGGAACCTCCAATGCTGCTGCCTCTTTTACAACTTCACCATAGCCTAGTTTATCTCCATTGGCATTGGTGATAATTCCTTCTGAAGTCGAACACTCTGCTGGGTCTACACCCCATCTTGCAGCCGCCGCATTTACCAACATTTGGCGTGCTGTAGCTCCAGTCTTTCTGAGCGGATCCCACCCAAAGCGAATGGACTGGCTACCACCAGCTACCTGACGCGTATAGTTTTGGGTATCTAAAATACCTTGTTTTACATAGACATCCTTCCAAGCAACATCTAGCTCTTCTGCGATAATCATTGGCATTGCTGTTTTAACACCTTGCCCTATTTCAGGGTTTGGGGAATATATGGTCACCGCACCGTTGTCTGCAATTTGAATAAAGGCATTAAAATCGTTGTAATTCAAATCTGCTAAGTTTACCGGAGGTTTTGCATCCGGTTTACAGGCATTAAAGAGGTTGAATCCAATTAGCATCCCTCCGCTGGCCAGGGAACTAGCTTTCATAAAGGATCTTCTACTCAATCCCTTAGATTTTTTATTGTGTGACATATTGTTTGCGTTAGAGTCCATTAGGAAAGTTTTGTTGCAGCAATTTCTACTGCTTTGTAAATTCTGGTGTAAGAGGCACAACGGCATATATTACCGTGCATAGCGTCTTTAATTTCTCCTTCGGTTGGAGCCGAATTTTTAGATAAGAAGGCAGAGGCTGTCATAATTTGACCTGCCTGACAATATCCGCACTGGGGTACATCGACCTCTTTCCAAGCCTGCTGAACAGGATGATCTCCATTCTCTGAAAGACCTTCGATTGTAGTAATTCCTTTTCCTTCTATTGCATCTATAGTTATAGAACAACTTCGGACGGCATTTCCATCTAAATGAACCGTGCATGCTCCGCATTGGGAGATGCCACATCCGTATTTGGTTCCCACTAAATCTAAATGATCTCTAAGGACCCATAATAAAGGAGTGTCTGCACTTACGTTTACGGTTTTGGACTCTCCGTTTACGTTTAATTGGTACGTTGGCATAATGTTTCTTGATGTTTTAGGTGATTTCTAAGTTAAGGTATCAAAAAAAACAGCATCTAAGAACTCTTTAACAATTTGTTACATGTTAAAACTTATTCTGAGCGAGTAATTTTATCACGAAGTTCTTTCCATGTGACCAATATGACACCTTCGTCCTGAAGAATTTGTGTGTATTCCGGAGTGGTAAAGAAATCAAAGTCCTCTTGTCTCCAGGCAGATCCATATTCCGGATGATCTATAGTAATTGCTTTCATTTCAGCATTGTTGAAAGCAGGGTGAATAAGTAAACAATTTAAACCGGAAGACAGGTTTTTAAACAAACGCTTATAGTAGATATCCAGACCCTCTTCCCAATTATTCGGATAGGCCATATGGATTTTATCTACTATTACAGTATTCTTCGTGATTAAGGTATCCAACCCAGGGAAAGGAGTTTCCATAATTCTCCTGTCTAAAAGGACAGGTACCTTAAACTCGTTGCCTAAGCGGATGTATACTAAGCCTATTTCTGGAGTACTTGCTGCAGAACCCATGTGTGTATCCAGATGGGTGACATCAATTCCAGTATCTAAAGCCATTTTCACTTGATTTCTCAGTTCTACTTCAACCTCTTTAGGATCCGCTGAACTTACTAAGCTATCTACACTGCTAAAAAAATATCCCTTTTGATTCACCAAGCTTTTTACTTGTTCAGTTGAACTAACAGGACCCCATTTATAATGCTTCCACTCACTATTGAGGGTTAGATGAACTCCAAAATCCATCTTTTTATGCTCTCTCGCATAAGACGCTATTTGAGGAAACCAAGGACAGGGCACCATAATACTTGCAGAATTTACGGCCGTATTCTCCAATGCGTAAATACTGGCAGTATTTTCGGAATTGGAAACCCCCAAATCATCTGCGTGAATGATAAGTAGTTTGGCCTCTCTGGGATACCCCAATCTTTCCGCGATGGATTGGTCTTGTGCAGCAACTGTAAGAGTTAACAGCACCGAAAAAATCAGGAAAATTAGATATTGCCTTATTGGTATGCTCATAATTAAATAATTAGATTATAAGACTAATCTAACTAATTTTATTAACATTATTTAACACCAAATTTTGTAATCCCTATAATTTTAATTCATTTTCTACGTTGTTGGGGGGAAGAACAAAACCATGATTATGAAATATCTTTTTACCAGACTATCAATTTTAAGTGCACTTTTGCTCCTTTTTTCTTGTGGAAATGCAGATGACGACATAGATTTTACCATAATACCAGAAGGTGATTTAGGGCAAGGATCCAATGTGGATGACTGCTTGGAATTGGGAGATAACGATCTTATCTTGTCCATTCAGGATCAGTTTACAACCCTACCAGGAAAAGTATCCGTGTTTTTTAAAGTTACGGATACCGATGGAAATCCCGTATCGGAACTTAGGGCTAGTCAGTTTACCATTTATGAACAAGGGAGGAATGATGAGTGCTTTAATACTATTTCCTCCTCGGAGTCCTTTGCGCGAATTTCTCCTAATTCGCAAATATTCAATAACAACACGCTCCTGGTACTCGATTTAAGTAATAGTGTACTCAGTTCGAGTTTAGAAGAACTACAATCCGCATCCATAGGTTTTATTAATAACGTAATGCCCGACGTAGAAGATCCTTCCTTTAGAATGGCCATTTATTGGTTTGATGGGGAGGACCAGTTACATTTGTTGAATCCTCTATCGACTTCAAAAGAAACTCTTATTACGGCCATAGAGGGTATTGACGCCAATATTAGTAGCGATCCCTCTACCGATTTATACGGGGCAGTATTAAAGTCCACGGATATCGCTACTACTCTGTTAAATCAGAGTGCGGAAGAAAGTGTTATCGCCGCTGCATCCATCGTAGTATTCACAGACGGAACTGATCAGGCATCCCGTTATACCGAAGAGGAAGCTATTACCAAGGTTAGAGATGCCAATCCAAATATTAGCTTTTTTACTATAGGATTAGGTTCTGAAATCGATACCCAGATTTTAATGGAATTTGGCAAAACATTTAGTGTCTTTGCAGAGAATAAGGAGGAATTAGAGGCTAATTTTAACGCAATTTCACTTCGAGTTAACGAACAGGCAAACAGTTACTACCTTTTTGAGTATTGTAGCCCAAAGCGTGATGGTAGTGGCGAGAATAATTTAGCCATTCAAGTAGTTAACGGTAGCTTACAGGGAGCGGTTCAAACCTCGTTTAGTGCGGATGGTTTTGTTGGTGGATGCGAATAGCTCTCGTTTTCCCTAGAAATAGTTTAAAAGTGCCCTATGAGGCACTTTTTTTATTTTGGTAGGGTTTGTTCTTATTCAATTGTTATTTATATAAACTACCTAAACAAGCCATTAATCCTATTTTGGGATTAGGGAAATTTTAAATTCAATTCATATGGAGGTAGTAAACGAAATAATGGAACAGGGACCGTTGGGCGAGCTATCCCCACTATACAGAATTTTAGTCTTAATCCTGTTCGCGACCATTGTGACTATTCTTTTGACCATGCTGATAGTCTTATTTATCTCAGGTTCACCTCATCAAGGGAGCTACGGCTATCTCTTCTCAACAATTCATTAAACGGCTTACCTAAATATCATCGCATTCTTGAAATGAGGCGACTCTTTTGTCTTTAAGTCAATTAAAAAGCCATTAATAATCGCTTTTTCAATTGTACCATTCTTACTCAATAAAAAGGAAGGATTAATCCCAGGTTTTATAATAAATGGTGGTTCCTGATACGATTTACTAACCAAGTTTAGAGGAACAGGAGAATAAATATCTTCTTTTTTAAGCTTTTCAACTCGGACCGCAGTATATCCTTCTGACAATAATTGATATGGATCGAGAGTGTCTAGTTCTTTGGTATTTTTAATTAGGTCTGGATATATTTTCCCTGGAATAATTTGATATTCCTGCGCATCCATTGTGTCGAACCCGTAATAGGTAGACAGGTCTCCCTGATCCATAACTCTACTGCTATTCCAGAAATCCATATGCCCTTCCAAATCTACTTCTGGTCTTTGTATCCCAATGTCGATTACATAGTCGTTACCATGGAGATTATACGTTACTTTTTCAATTTTTAAATCAAAGAGTTTTCGGTCGTTCTTAGGGATTTTTTCATATTCAGACAGAGGGATATTTTCATAGTTTTTAGTGGCAATTGTATATATCGCCGATAGTATGGAGACATAGTTTAATTTTCTAATTTCTTGTTTCTCCAAATCATTTGGATATCCGCCAGATTCAATTAAAATGGTACTGGTGCCCCATTTCTGAATGTTATCACCAAAGGCCCTTGGCTCAAAATCATCACTATACCTTCCAACCTGTCCGGGCGCATATTTTTGAATAATAGCATTCATAAAGGCAATGACTTTCATAGCATCTGCCCTGGTTTTATTTATATCCCTTTCATAGTTAAAGGGAGGTGCCAAATAAGATATGGTCGCAGGCTTTTCGGTTCTTTCTGCGTTGTAGTACCTGCTTTGATCGTGAAGATTAAATCCGAAATCGGCTTCCAGACTATCTCTCACTCTTTTAAGGGTTCTACTCTCTGGGGATTGTAGTCTTAAGGCATCTCTATTTATATCTACTCCTAGTACGTTTCTTCTTTGATAAACTTCTGCCCCATCTGGATTCAACATAGGAAGAAAATGTAATTTTGCCTTTGTAAGAATAGCTGCTTTTTCATCTTTAAAGTCGTCACTATTTAAAAAATGAAGAATGTCAAAAATCGCCTGTGTAGCAGTTGGTTCATCCCCATGCATTTGCGACCATAGGAAAACATCAATGCTTCCTTCGCCAATAGAAATCAAGTTGAGCGACCTTCCTTCTATAGAAGTACCCACTTTGCGCACTTCAAATTTTGGATTGGTTCGGTAGGTCTCTATTAAAGGAAGAATATCCGTATATTTAATTCTTCTGTGTTTTAGACTACCTTCTTTATACTTTTCATAGGTTTCGTATAAGGAAGATGTTAAGTCGGACTCTTGCGCAATCGCAGTGAAAGAAAAACATAAGACGATTACTGGAAATAGGTACTTCTTAAACATAATATTATCAATTCATTGGTAAGGGTTTAAAATTAAGTTTTTTCGTGGCATTACGAACTTTTTCCATAAAATCTTTACCGGGATCTTCTTTTTTTGTCCGATAGCTATCATCTTTCTCTAACCACAGTGGGTGCTCTGTAAAACGCGTATATTCATAATGACCAATTAGATAGTCTATGGGATACTTTTTGGACAGGTATTTTACCAGCCAGATATTCGATTTAACTTGCGCCTCAGTAAGTGGTAGGTTTTCTGTGCCACCAACATTTTCTATTCCTATTGCGCAATGATTAAGGCCAATAACATGTCTCGCCATAGTTGTTTCTGGCATCAATTGGTATATTGTTCCATCCTGATCTACGAGAAATTGTGAGGAAACATTAAGGCCACTTACCGAATTAATATCTGGTCTCCAATCGGGTAAGGTAGGAGAATTAAAGACTTCAAAGGTTTCTTGCATGGTTGGTATCACGGTCCAATGAAGTACAATCATTCTTGGCGTAATCTGTACATCTTCCTGACCCAATCCATACCTATCCCGTAAATATTCTTTGGTGAGCTGGGCCCTCTGCTCATCAAATACTATCGGTTTGTCTACGATTTTATTTGTCCCAGAGCAGGCCTGAAAAAAAACACAAAAACTAATTAAAGCCAGACATAGCGTACTTCTTAAACTCATAGAATCTTCTTTTTTGCAGGTTACTGTATAAGGGTCTTTTCTTCTTCATAGGACAAAACTACTTTTTTCACGCCCCATTCTTTTGCTTTCTGAATGTTAGTACCCATAAAAATATCAATCTTTTTTTTCCACTTCTTATTCATTTTGTCCTTTACCAAATAGACACCTTCCAAACCAGAAATTTTTACCTTAGTATTATGTTTAATACCCAGAGCTATTAGGTCTCTTGAGACTGCAATGCATTTTAAATCCGATCGTAGCGTATCGCCCCAAGCACCTATGTTAGGCGTATTCGAAGTCTGATTTTGGACGGAATTATAGGCCGTAGCAGTTACATCTATGGACTTCCATACAATCTCTTCTGCTTGTTTACTGTCCTTACATTGCGCACAGGACACTACAAGCATCAACAAACCTAAAATAGAGCACGTTTTCATTTTCGTATATTTCGAATGCTATTTGGTCCTTTATATCCCAAACGATTTATTTTTGACCTGGTAATGAGATATAGCTCTTGTCATCCGACATCATGGGAAAGTCCTTTTCTCTCCATTGTTTTTTTGCCGTTTCAATACGCTCTTTACTGTGAGAAACAAAATTCCAATAAATATGTCTTTCTTCCTCCAATGGTTCTCCTCCGAATAATAGTAAGTGGGTATTAGGGGATATTCCAATATTGCAACTATCATCTACTTTGGAGACGAGAATATTTCCTTTTTCAATCTTACGATCACAGGCCAATATACTTCCTTCTACTATACATATCCCAATTTCGCCAAACAATTTCCCAAGCACATTTAGTTGATAGCCTCCCGTAGTTTTTACTTCTACCATAAACAAATTCGAAAAAACGGGAACCGGAGAAACCCGGTCAAACCCTTTACCCGCTATGAGTTTAAAATTGGCATTGCCATCTTCCCATTGAGGTAGACGACTTTCTTGGATATGATGAAACTCAGGTAGAATTTCTTCGTGAATCATAGGAAGTGCTATCCAAATCTGATAGCCATGGGTTGCAAAAGTTCGACCGTTTCTCAGATCCTGAGGTGTCCGTTCCGTGTGTGACACTCCACTACCGGCAACCATTAAATTTACAGAACCGGGTGTTATACGTTGCTCGGTTCCAATGCTATCTCGATGCATAATTTCTCCCTCTATCAAATACGTAAGGGTTGCTAATCCAATATGAGGATGTTGGTCTACATCCAGATATTTATTGGGCCCTAAGGTAGTAGGACCCATATGATCGATGAATATAAATGGTCCTATCATTCTTTTCTTTCGAAAAGGAATAAGTCTTCCGACCAAAAAGTCACCAATATCTCTACTTCTCTCTTCAATGATTAATCCAACACTAGACATATTCTTTTTTAGTCCTAAGATACAGGTTTTACCGTTTTTTTATGGAGAATTACTAAAAACCGAGCTTTCACAACAAATATCCTTTAAGTCACAACAATAATTATGGAAAGCCCAATAGGTCTGTTAAGTTTATAGTGTAAATAATTTATAAGTTAATTTTTTCATTTTCATATAGTGTTCTCGTAAAAGAGTCCTAGTCTTTTTAGATGGGGCTCTTTTTAGTTTATTCGCTACCTTTTCTAACATGTTATCTAATGAAAATTTAGAATGTTAGTAAATTCCTTATCGGTCCCATAAATGTTGACAACGAAAAAGACAATCTCTGTTCTAATACCTGATGCACAAAGTAAGTATACCATGCTGGTGCTAAATAGTCTGTCTCTTGCTAAAGATGTTCAAATCCACTTACTGTCAACAAAAAGATTTATAGCAGCGAGATATTCCAAACACCTTAGAAGTTTTTCTGTATACTCTTATTCGGATAAAGAAGAATGGATTCATAAAATAATCGAAATTGTAAAGGATAAAGGTATCGATGTTGTTTTACCCATAGATATGGACAGTATTCCTTTACTAAATAAACTTCATTTAGACGTTAGTGAAATTGTTGAAATAGTCCCACTACCCAAGTCGGACCCTTTTCGGATTGCCTCGGATAAATGGTTGCTTGCCAAGCACCTGAAAAATCATAACCTCCCTGTACCTACAACTGTATTATATGCATATTCAGATGATACATGCGACATGAAATTTCCTTGTCTTTTAAAACCAATGGTAGATTCTGGTGGTGGAGAGGGAATTGTAAAGTTTAACTCCGAGGATGCGCTTAGGAAATACCTGAGTGATTTAAACATTAAAGAACCTGTGATGTTGCAAGAATATATCGTTGGGGAATCCATTGGTTGTAATGTTCTGTGCAAGGAAGGAGAAGTTTTGGCATCTACGCTCCAAGTAGGCTGTATCTACGATAAAAAGCCATTTTCTCCACAACTTGGTCTGAAGTTTTTTGAGAATGAAGACATTAGGCTAGTTATCGAAGAGCTTATGAATTCGCTAAATTGGAATGGGGTGGCGAATATTGACATGATATACAATGCGGAGTCCGGAGAAATGAAAATTTTGGAGATAAATCCAAGATTCTGGTTAAGTGTAGACGCATCCGCGTTAGCGGGTGTTAACTTTGCTTATCAATACGTTTGTTTGGGTATGGGAAAACCTATCTTAAACCCTCACCATCGACTTGAGAACTATGTAAATTTAAGAGGTCTATATTTACTCTTAAAAAAGAATCCCCGGACCATCTTTCAAACAAAGTTTATTTGGAACAATACCTCTCTACGATTCGTCATAGCAGATCCATTGCCGATGTGCTATCACTTTCTTTGGAGAACCAAGAATATTATAGTCCGACATTACCATAAATGGAAGTCAAAATTTTAGGGAATCCATTTGTTTTTCCCAAAGTTTGGTTCTCTTTTCTCAAGAAATGCGTTTCTTCCTTCTTTCGCTTCATCCGTCATATAGGCTAGTCTCGTGGCTTCGCCGGCAAATACCTGTTGCCCTGTCATGCCATCATCGGTCAGGTTCATAGCAAACTTCAACATTTTTATGGAGATAGGAGATTTAGATAGTATTTCCTGGGCCCACTCATAGGCCGTATCTTCTAGTTCTTCATGTGGTATTACGGCATTCACCATACCCATTTCATAGGCTGCTTGGGCTGTATAGCTCCTACCTAAAAAAAAGATTTCTCTGGCCTTTTTTTGTCCCACCATTTTCGCAAGATAGGCAGATCCATAACCCCCATCAAAACTGGTAACGTTTGCATCCGTTTGCTTAAATAAGGCATATTCCTTACTGGCCAAAGTAAGATCACATACCACATGTAGACTATGACCTCCTCCAACAGCCCATCCGGGAACAACTGCTATCACAACTTTGGGCATAAATCTGATAAGTCGTTGTACTTCTAAGATATTTAGTCTGTGCATGCCGTCTTCTCCAACATACCCTTTGTGGCCTCTGGCTTTCTGATCACCCCCGCTACAAAAGGAATATACACCATCTTTGGGCGAAGGTCCCTCTCCGGTAAGTAAGACCACCCCAATGGAAGTATCTTCCTGAGCATCATAAAAGGCTTCGTATAATTCGCTGGTGGTTTTAGGCCGGAAAGCATTTCTAACTTCTGGTCTGTTAAACGCAATCCGTGCTACTCCGTTTCTCTTTCTGTAGGTAATATCTTCAAACTCTTTTACCGTTGTCCATTTTGAATTCATGCAGATGTTATTTTAATATCTAAGATACGTTTTGTAACTCAATTTTACTAGTTGAACTACAATGGGTCTTTTGGTATGCCTTTTTCCTTTAGTTGAATCCACTTAGACATATATTTAGTACTGTAGAACTCTTGCCGGTAAAGGATATTACCGAGAATATTATGCGCTCTATGCTTGTCCAGGTTTTTTTGCAAACGTAAAATCTTGGAATTCAACCATTGCTCCCATTTAGATTTTGATGGTAAACAGGCAAGCATACGTTCTCCATTTAGAAAGGCTTCGCTCCATTTTACTTCATCGGAATACAGATCTACTGCTATTTGTGCAAAGCCCGCTGGGTCTACAGAAACTTGGTTTTTTACATACTTAGAGCCTTCAAAGCCTTCGATTCCCATTGCTGTTGTTACAAATGGAATACCTAGTTCCATGCTTTCTAATACTTTACCTTTAAGACCTGCCCCATAGGTTATTGGAATTAGGTTTAACCGATGGTGGTTCATTGTCTTTTGTAGGTCTGGAGCCCAACCCCTTATATGGATATTCTTATACGGTCGGATTAAGTCCGTTATTTTTTGAGGAAAATACTTTCCGTATATATGGAGGGTAGTTTCTGGGATGGCCTCTTCAATTAGCGGCCAGATTTCTTTAACCAGCCAGATTACGGCATCGACATTTGGCGAATGCCTCCCATTTCCAACAAACATAAAGTCTCTCCGATTGCTATAAGTATTTTGGTTTTTCTCGAGATGTTTTTCGGTGCTTTTAGTTGTAGAAAAAGGTAAGTAAAGGAGTTTTTTTGAACGTAATTTGAGCCATTTTTTTAAAAACTTTAACTCGTATTTTGATATGATTAAAGCAAGATCAACCCTCAATATACTGGCGATTTCTCGTTTTGTAGTATCGTGAACAAGCCAGTTGACAACTATAAATTTTTTGTTTTGTTGATATGCCTCTTTTCGGGCTATACGCAAGGAATGAAGATCTTGTGTGTCTAAGATACTAAGGGCGTCTGGGCAATTTTCCTTGACTCTAGATCCAAATTGTTCCTCGGTCAAAAAGCGATCATAAAGCACAATATCAGGCTTTAATTTTAAAATAAAACTATCGAAGGAATCAGAATTTAATTCAATTTTCACCCAATCTACTAAATTCAGTTCTTTAATCGAACCCTCAAGACTATTGTCGGCAGCTGTGGCGAAGGTCACCTTGTCTTTTTTATTTGTAAAGAATTGAAGAAGCTCCACAGTTCGTCTCCCTGCAGCTGTGGCATGCGGTTCTGGCCAAGTATGACCTATAAATAGTATTTCTTGAGGCATGGAAGAAGCTAAACTATCTTTTTTAAAATTACGCTTTTCAGAATTATGGGATATGGAAAAGGCAAAATGCACCTTATAACCTGGAGGCAAATTTTTGCGAAATACTAAGCCGAAGTTTTCGTTCGTAGTCCTCTTCCAACCACTCCTTATAATTCTTTGTGTTGTTCATAATACAGTAAGAATATTGCCTTACCCTATACGCAATCTCTTCTTTTAACTTTTTCGCCAATATTCTCGCATCGAATACATCTTCGCTATTTTCAACACAAATTTCAGCGTGCTGCTCTATACTTCGTTCGAGAACTGTTTTAGATTTAAGACCCTGAGCAAATACCTTCTTGTATTCCGCCTTAATATCAAAAGTTATGTTTTTGGAATTTTTGAATTCTGCCTGTAATTCAGGAGGCATCACATAGACAAAGTCGCGCTCTATTTCTTCATCATTTTTAATATTCTCCAGATAAAAATCGGGAAAGTAAAATATTTCTTGCCAGTCTATTGGAGCATCCCACATGCCAAATCGTGAGATATTATTTCCTAAATCGACTACAGTAAAACTACTTTTATTTGGTAGAATTCTAGAGCCTCTACCAATCATCTGAAAATACAGGGTAAGAGATCGGGTTGCTCTATTTAGAATTACGGTTTCGACACCGGGTTCATCGAAACCAGTGGTTAATATACTCACAGAGGTAAGAATTGCGTCTTTTGTCTGTGAGAACCAATCTAGGATTTCCCTCCTCTCCGAGGCACTATTTTTGTTGTCCAAGTGTCTAATTGGGTATCCTTTCTTTTTGAAAATCTCATAGACATATCGGGAAGTGTTGATACCATTATTAAAAATAAGCGTTTTACTACCCTTGCCTATGTCTTCATAAGCAGTCAAGAGCTTTCCGAGCATGTTTTGATTACTGTAGAGTTCATCAGAAGATTTTACAGTATAGTCTCCGTTAATACCAAGTTTTAAAGATCGAAGACTTACGTCATAACTGTACATATTGGCCTTGGCCAAAAACTTTTTCTTTATCAAAGACTCTATGGACTCCCCTACAATAAGTTTACTGTAGTTGTCTTTCATGGGAAGCTTTATATTCGAGCTTAATGGTGTTGCAGTAACCCCCAATATGATAGATTTTTCAAAGTATTTAAAAAGCTTTCGGAAGGAGTTGTAGTGCGCTTCATCAATAATCACCAACCCAACATTATGCAATTCTATAAGGTCTTCTTGTAAGCGATTGTTTAGCGTTTCGACCATGGCTACAAAGCACATGTACTCATCCTGATCTTTAAAATCTTTTACCTCACTATTTATTATCTTATTATTAACTCCAAAACCCATTAACATTTTTGAAGTTTGTATACTGAGTTCAATTCTATGGGTAAGAACAACTACTTTTTTGTTGTGCTTTTTTATATATCTTTTTGCAATTTCAGAGAATACAACGGTTTTACCCCCTCCAGTTGGAAGTTGATATAGAAGGTTTACATCATTAGCAGACTTCTCGAGCTCTGAAAAAATCGTAGTTAGATCCTGTAATTGATAATCGTAGAGTTGTTTTTCTGTCTGATCCGTTTGTATTCTCAAAAGCCAACGTAATTTGTAGAATTGAACTAATTGGATTTGTGTAAATCACAATTTTACAAAATTAATAGAAAATAGTGCTTAAACGAAACGATATGAATAAAATATAAAAATCAATATCCTTTCTGTCTAAGCACCAGATTCTTAAGTGGTAAATCTTTTTTAAAAGAACTGTAATTTTCCAGCAGTTGGGGTATCACAGAGGTGATATCGGAAACACTAGCTATATGTGGTGTTATATTAATTTTGGGATGCTTCCAGAAGGGATGATCAGGTAATAGTGGTTCGTTGTGAAAAACATCGAGACTAGCGCCTGACAAATGACCGTTGTCTAGATAAGTAAGCAAATCCTCATCTTCCAGATGACCACCTCTGGCTACGTTTATAATATAACTTCCTTTTGGTAAGGCCTTAAAGACTTCTCTATTGAGTATACCTTCTGTTTCGGGTGTCAGAGGCAATAGGCATACCAGTATGGAAGAATTTTTAAGAAAGTTGCCACGTTCTGCCTCTCCATAGAACATATCCACTGTTGCGTCTGGCTTTGGAGATCTAGCCCAACCCATCACCATAAAGCCAAGAGAAGATAATAGTTTTGCTAAATCGGACCCCAATGCTCCCATACCCATAATACCAACTTTGACATCACTAATCCTGCGATATTCTAATGGTCGCCATTCTGAATTTAATTGATCCACCTTGTAATGTCTGAGTTTTTTCAGTTCATCTAAAATGGTGGCCAGAACAAATTCGGACATATCACTTGCCAGGATTGGATCGACTACTCTGGTAATAGGAATGTTTTCCGGTATCGTCTTATCTTCTAACAAAAAATCTACACCTGCACCAAAAGAAGCAATATATTGGAGTTTCGGATATTCTTTAAAGATGCCCCTAGGATGTTTCCAAACAAAAGCTACTTCTATTTCTTCTTTTGGATGCGGTTCCAGATAATTATAGATGGAAAGACTTGGATCTTTTGCAATTAAGGCTTCTTTCCAGGCATTTATTTTTCCATCTTGTCTGATTATAACTATGGACATACTTTTTACTTTTAGTTCATAATATCTAAAGCTTGTGCAAAATCCTCTTCATTTGGCCAAGCCTGACTTTGACAGGACGCAAAAATGCAATCGATTCGTTCTTGAAACTCAGAGCGCAATTTGTGTCTGCTAATAAACTGTATAGATTCTTTAAATGAATTGAGCATACTCTTATAAAAAGCTTCAGGAACACGGTGGTCCGCAGAAAATGTCTGAGCTATCTCTTGATTATAAAGCATTACATCGGCTGTTAAAACAGGATCCATTTCTAGTTTGAGAAACAGTTTAATATATTTCTGAGCCACAGACCTTCTGGCCCTTGCCCTTTTCCGTTTTAGTGGAAAGTATTCATTAGAAATTTTCATTTTAGCTTCCTGTACGAGCTTTTCTTCTTTTGGGTTAAAAACAAAATCAAAATATTGCTTTACCGCAGGGAATCGATTGTAAAGATCCATTATTTGGTCTTCCAAATCGGACTTCTTAATTTCCTTTAGATAGTTTCTTAATGCTCTTTTACTCATAATTAGGTTTTAAAGATAGTATTGTTCTGCCAATGGGAACACGAAAAAAGGATATTATCTAGATTCCAAGCCATAGATAACCGGTCTGGTTAATCCATCTATATTCTAATAATTTATGTAAAACAATACACCAATAGGTTTGGAAAAGACGAGAGAAAGCGTTATACTGAGAACTTATAAACTAAAAACCTATTCATCCTATATGAGGCAACTTAAGATTATCAAGCAGGTAACCAACAGAGAATCGAAATCGTTGGACAAATACCTACAAGATATCAGCAAAATAGAGTTAATTACTGCAAATGAGGAAGTAGAATTAGCACAGAAAATAAGAGCCGGTGATCAGGCCGCTCTAGAGAAACTAACAAATGCTAATTTGAGATTTGTGGTCTCCGTAGCAAAACAATACCAGAATCAAGGTTTAAAATTGCCAGATTTAATAAATGAAGGAAATGTAGGTTTGGTTAAAGCTGCAAAAAGATTTGACGAGACAAGAGGGTTTAAATTTATATCCTATGCCGTTTGGTGGATTCGGCAGTCTATTCTTCAAGCACTAGCAGAACAGTCCAGAGTAGTTCGCCTACCGCTTAATAAGATTGGATCGATCAATAAAATTAAGAAGACTTTTTCCTATCTAGAACAAGCACACGAAAGACCTCCTTCTGCTGAAGAGATTGCAAAAGAATTAGAAATGAGTGTTAGTGAAGTAAAGCAGTCAATAAAAAACTCTGGTAGACATGTTTCTATGGACGCACCTCTGAAAGAAGGCGAGGATTCTAATTTATACGACGTCATGCGCTCTGGAGAGTCACCCAAACCAGATAAAGATTTGATGCGTCAGTCCTTGAATACAGAAATTAATAGGGCACTAGACACCTTGTCCCCAAGAGAGGCAGATGTCGTAAAACTGTATTATGGGATTGGAGACCAACAATCTATGACCTTGGCAGAAATTGGGCAGACTTTTGATCTTACACGGGAACGTGTTCGGCAGATCAGAGAAAAAGCAATTCGCAAGCTTAGGCATAATTCAAGAAGTAAACTTTTGAAGACTTATTTAGGTTAAAAAAAAAACTCGGATAATTTCCGAGTTTTTACTTTTTAGGATGTCTTATTCTTAAGAACAGTTAAGTCTGCTGATTTCGTAATCTGAAAGAATTTCATTGAGATCTTCCAAAAAATTCATGTACGCCGCGTTGTCTTGATTTTGATTTGCCATAATGTAGGGGTTTAAATAAAACAAAAGCCGGATGGACTATAAATAATCCACCTCGGCTAATTCGTTTAAACTTAAAATTTCATTTAATTCTTGAAGGAAGTTTAAATATTCCTCCCCGTAGGTGTCGTATAACATGGTAAGTTTGGTTTTCGTTATTGAGATTTGGGCTTCAATAATTGCTTTAGTAAACATATTTCTTAAGAAACCCATTTCCAACAAATTGTGGTGTATCGCTTATTTTTTGTTGTGTAAACTATTCTTTAGGAGGTATAAGGCTCTTTAAAAATTAGTTTCATACCTAATTCCAGCTGAAATTGCGTAGAAAAACTCTCCTGCTTCAAAAACAAATTCTTGCCTGGTTAGCCCTAGCATGGCCCTATATTGATTCAGTTTTCGCTTCCCCTGAAATGCGTATTCCGCAAATACCTGTTGCGATTCTACAAAAAGCAGTGTTTCCGATAATAGCACATCGCTGTTTGAAATAAGTTGAATTATTTCTGGCGTAAAGCCATAGGTAAGATTTATTCCTAAATAGTTATATTTTGTCTTGAGATATTTTCTTGCGAGAACATTGCCCGAAACACCGAGAGGTCCATTCTTTCGCGGAGTCAGATAAGGTCTTAAGGAAAAATAATAATTGCCGGTATACATACCTGCAGATCCTGTTAGTATGGTTGCTGCACTCGTTTGAAAATCTAAATACCGAAGTCCTAAGGATGCCTCATAGGCATTAGGTAAATTGGCATATAGTTCTAGGCCCGCACGGTGCTTTGGAAATATTGGATGATTTGAGTAACCATAATTAGCGTAGGCATATAAGCGTTTTGATATTTTTGGATACAAGTCTACCTCAAATTGTAAGCCATTGGTATTGAATCTATTGGCATAGGTAACTCTTGGTATAATCTTTCCCAATTCCGTTGTCCGTGTATATTCTAATGTAGAAAAAAACATGGGGTCATACACTATATCAAAAACATCTAATGAGTTGATTACTCCCAACTTGTTTCTTGTGACTCCTATTTCTTTCTCATTTTTAGACAATTCGATAAGATCGGCCTCTTCCAGCTTTTTATATATTTTGTCGTAGGCCAGTTGTTGGAGGTCGCTCAATTCCTGATCGTTTTTAATATAGATAAGGCTCTTATTGGCTAATCCGAGTGCGATATAGTAGTCTTCTGCATAGATTTCATTCTTTATTGCCGCTACCCAAACCTCTTTATTGTTTTTGTCCGAGGAAAGTATTCTGTTAAACTCTTTTCTCGCCCTGTCGTAATGGCCATCCCAGCTATGGGTCTTTGCTAAAAGACTTCTTACATCTGTGTAATTTGGGTATTTGGTGAGTACTAAAGAGAGCGTATCTCTCGCTGCAACATGGTCGCCATTAAATGCTAAATCTCTAGCGATAAAAAAGGAATTATCCGGATTCCCATTATAGGCCATGTCCTGCGCCATTAGGGCGCAGTTAATCCAGCATATAACTACCATTAATACAGATTGTTTTATCACTATACTTCCCTTTTGATTGTTTATCTGGTTTGTGTTTGAGAATCTTCCTTATTTAGTTCGTTTTGTAGTTGCTTTTGCCTTGACTGTGCTCGTTCTAGCTTCTCCCAAATTTCTGCATGGTCAATTCCATTCCGTAACAACTGCTGTCTTATTTCGTTTAATTGATCGAATTGATCGGACCAGAAATACGTATCGAGTAATGCGGCATAGGCATCGGCATACACTGGATATTTGCGTATTACATTTTGTAGAATAGTTTCGGATTGATTAAAATTACCTTCCCATGCTTGTATTCTTCCAATGAGTATTTCCGTGTCTACATGTCCGGGTACTTGCGATAGAATATAATTGGCCAGAATAAGTGCCTTGTCCCTGCTACCATCAAAAGCTAAGGCCTTAGCAGTTAGGTAAGCATTGTCGTAGTTACTGCCGCTGAATACACTATTGATCCAAATGATTTCTTCTTTGCTTGGAGTTGGGCTTGTCATAGCAGTATTCCTACCTGGGTCTGGTGGTATTATTCTATTATTTGTTATAACATAGGTATTGACCGATTTAAAGTAATTAAAGTCTTGTTCTACCTTATCGGGAATTTCAGAAGCATTTTGTGCCAATTGTGGTGATAGTTCATAGGAATCCCCGTCTCCTATAAAGTAGTGACCAGAAATAAAATCAATATGCGTGTTTTTCTTCCTTAATAAGGGAATCTTTTTGGAAGTTTTAAAAATGTCTTTGTGTACTAAGCCAGTACCTAACCAAGAAATTTCGTCAGGTACATTTATATCCTCATAAGTAATATCCAGTAACCCTAGTAGAGATGGGGCAATATCCATATGTGAAGTTAGACTACTAAAATGTTCTGATTCTTTTAAAAGAGGACTGCTTATAATCAAAGGCACTCTATATCGTTCAATATCATCGGATGCGGGAAGTTCTGTAGTATTATGACTCCCTGAAATAATAAAGATGGTATTCTGATAACTGGAATCTTTTTTGTAGGCCTTAAAAAAATCGCGTAGTGCTTCGTCGGTATATAGCATACTTCCAAATAGACCCTTATTATTCGCGATTAATTTACTTTGCGAATGATTCTTCAGTTCAGTAGATACATGCAATGCTACACGCTTCTCATAAACCGCCTTATCTGGTATTAAATAAGGTTTGTGCCCACTAAGTGTTAAAAAAATATCCAAACGTGGGGTGTTCCCTGGCAAAGTGTTTTTCAGCCATTTTGAAAAAAGAGCCTTGTCTGGATAGCCCAGCGAAATTCCAGCAGCGTCGGCCTCTTGTTTTACGTAAGAGGAACCAAAACCTTTATCGTCAAGAAGATGGTCTACGTTCTGATCAAATAAAAACCTATCAAGTTTGTTTAAAGCACTATTCCCACCGAAATTAAAACTTGTTTTATACCCGTTCCCTTTTAATATACTAATTAAACTTTGCCCTCTAGGTAGTTTGTCTGCATTGGTCAGCCCTTGTTTCCCAAAAGGTAAAGAACCCAATACGCCAGGTATGGAAGCATAGTTATCCCGGACATTACTCAAGAAATGGTCCCAGTAAAGGGATTTATTAGACAGGGAATCTAAAAATGGGGTAAATCCCGGATACTTAGCTTGTTTTCCTAAAAAATTATTCCCCAGTCCGTCAACCAAAATTAAAACAATATTTGGTTTTTCTTGTTTTAGATTAAAGTATGGTACAAGGCTAGAATCTGGTACATTTTCTCTTAGCAAAGGATATTCTACAGTCCCTTTGTACTTATTAAAATCAATAGCCTCCTTTATCAGATGTGTTACCAAATATTGGGTTTTATTTTCATTTACTGGTCTTTTCGGACTGGTGAGTGTAGCTAAAAATAAACTTAGTAATATGATTGTAAAAGGGTACATTCTACTGATAGTTCGATAGAGCGACTTAGAAAATTTGTACGAGAAGTGTAGTATTGCATAGGATAGGGTGCCAATAATAATGGTGGCCGATATAAAGTACAAAACCGTGGTTTGATCAAAATAACTGGACACAAAACCAGATCCCAAAATATCATATTCTCGGATATAATAGTCGCTCAAAAGGCATTCCACAAGAAGTATAACTAAAAATACAATTCCACATACTTTAAAGCCCCAAGTTGGCTTCTTTCGTTCCAGATAGTTAAATAAAAAAGCTAAAAAAAGTCCAATTAATGCGGTGAATCCACTATGGTGCAGGAGAAGAAGAAAGAACGATTTGTTTATTATCCCAGACAAGACCCCTTTAAAGAATAAATAGGTGTTTTGATATAAAGCAATTGCAATTAAGCCCACATAAAAGGATAAAATGAGCCTTATAAAATCCTTGAGGGTTTTACGAGGCATTACTTCTTCTATTTGACTATTATTCTCCATTTTTATTAGGTCTTTGCAAATCCTTTTCGCACCTGAGAACCCCAGCCGGATTGAATCTTAAAAAGCTTTTTGTAATTACCGCGAATAGCCGACCAAACTACAAGAGGATGAAAACTAATGGGTTCAATTAATGCACAGAAAATCAGAATAAGGATGTCTTTTGTCTTTGTATATTGGTTGTAAGAGTAGACATCCCATAATATCGCGTATAGTGAAAACATTATAGAAAAGGCATAAACCATAAAGGTTATAGCTATAAAAAATTCAATGTTTAATATTCCCAAAAAATAGAAAGCTATGATCGAAAAGAATCCTAAAAATTCTAATATTGGCGCCATCCATTCATAAAAAAACCAATAGGGATAGCTCAACATACCTAGTCTCCCAAACTTGGGATTAAAAAACATGTCCTTGTGCTTATACAGTGTTTCCAGATTCCCCCTAGCCCATCTATCTCTTTGATTTATCAGGATTTTTGTACTTTCTGGAACTTCTGTCCAACACAAGGGATCGGGAATGTATTCCACCGTATAAGGCTCCTTTTTTTCGTGCATATAACGTCTCATCCTAAAGATGATTTCCATATCTTCTCCAACGGTATTGGTGTCATAGCCACCAACTTCCAAAGCAATTTCTCTGTCGAAGAATCCAAAAGCTCCTGAAATGATTAAGAGACTGTCTATTCTGCCCCAAGCCATTCTTCCCAGAAGAAACGATCGGGTATATTCTAGAAGTTGAAACTTTGCCAGCCAGTTTTTGGGAAGTCGAATTTCCTTTAACATGCCGCCTTCAATTCTGCACGAATTAGCAATACGTATAACTCCACCAACGGCAATAACTTTTTTCTCTGCTCTTTGGTAAAATGATTTTACCACGTGTAACAATGCGTCTGGAAGTAAAAGACAATCTACATCAATACAACCAACATATTGATTTCTGGAAAGATGGATACCTGTGTTAAGGGCATCCGATTTCCCTCCATTTTCTTTATCAATTACGGTTAGTTTATCAAAAGATCGATGTTTAGATTTATAAACACCTCGTATGGGCTTCGAACGCCAATCCGGATCGGGTGTATACTCTATTGGAACCAGGTCATATGCCTCAATCATCTTCGCCAGGGTATCATCTTTGCTCCCGTCGTTTACTACCATGACCTCATAGTTGACATATTGCAGAGAAAGCAAGGACCTTATATTTTCTACAATGGTTAGCCCCTCATTAAATGCTGGTGCTATTATGGTAATTCCGGGAGCCATAGGAGAAGCCATGACTTTAGACAGATCTACAAAACTATTTTTATGTTTATAATGTAAGGAGTTGCGAGTAGATAAATAGGCCATTACACTAAACATGGTAAATAGTATAGTGGTAAACAGTAAAAATATTACGTTTAGATACTCTATTATTATATGGAGTACACCACTATCCATTAAGATGTTTTATCGAAAAGTTTACGGGTAATGCTTTTGATACTCCCTAGCAGTGTGTTGTCGGTTTTGCTTTTGATTTCATTTGGGGTCTTATCCGGGGAATTTTTATCAGCCGTAGTCGTGTTTTCACTATGAGGAAGCTCCTTGTCTACCATACTCAGATCAAATTCTATTTCCAAGAAATCCTGAAGCGATTGTTCTTGTTCATTCACACTTTGATCTATAGTTGAGTTATTCAATACTGCTGTATTGTCTATGGTAGTTTGGGATGGTGTAATGATTACTTGATCAGCGCTTACCGCATTTTTTGATTCTTCTTTGTTAAGTTTTCTCTCCAGTTCCAGAAATATTTTATTTGCTTTTATTCGAACAGATTTTTCTTTATCTCTCTTGACGATTTTAAGGAATTCCAATTCTTTTTTTTCTCCCACTGCGAGAATTTCGTCGAGTAGAATTAATTTTGATTCCTTGTCGCTATCTCTGAACATTTCGGCAAAGATGCTAAAGCAGTTAAGAGAAGTTTCCTCAGTAGATTCGGGAACAACTGTCTTTGGTTTTTCTTCTGTGATCATCATATTTGAACTTGATATTGGTGGTTTATTGCTAATTATGCTTTGGTCACTTTGTGTGAGATCATTCCAGTCGATGGGTGCATCTGAAAATGGTAAAATATCTTCATCTTTCCGAACCCATTCTACCTTTAAAAGGTCTTTATAAATTTCAAAATAGTCTTCCTCCAGGGCGATGGTTTCATAAGAGACTTCGTACTCGAATAGATCTTCCAGACAGATGTTGTCTTCGGACACCTCTTCACTCTCTTCCTCTGTTATAAGCGGTAAAAATGAGGCATCAACCCTATCCTCTGTTGTAACTAGGTCCTCTTCGTTTATCTCCCCTTTTATTCCTTCCAAAAGATCTTCCAATTGCAGCTGAAAATGGACCTCTTCTAGGGTATCTTCCATCTCGTTTTCGGAATGGAGACGTGTTTCATTCTCCACTTCTGCAGCAAGGTCTCTCTCTTCTACAATTAGCTCATTCTCTTCCGTAACTACGGGAAGAAAGTCTAAGGGGAGTATCTCATAAGATTCCGATTCTGAACGATAATCGTTGAGAATATCTTCGAGCTCTTCCTTAAAACACAGATTAAATATTTCTTCATCTTCTACCTCTTCGGAGTTTATTACATTTTCTTCCTGAGTATTCTCGAACTCTGGATCTGGATTAGAGTTATTGTTCTGATTTGATGGAGACGTTTCTTTCATAACTTCAGGGTTTTCCAAAATGTCTTTAGGCTCATTCTCGGAATAAGTTTCTTCGTCTAAAGTTTTATCCATTTCTGCTGTTGGTTCTATTGTTCCTGGTTGGATGGTATTTATTGCGCTGTCAATTTTGTTTTTAACAATAAAACTGTTTTGTTTTCTTTTTTGAGTATTGAGAAAGTTCAGGTCGTCTTGATCTCCCAGATGTGCAATTAGATCAAGTATCATTATTTTAATTTCGACCTTACATTTAGGAAAAATGGATTTTACCACTTTTTTTGCTTCTACGATGCGAAACTCTTTAAGACAGAACAAGGCTTCTGACTTAATATGATCATTCTTATGTCTGACCAAAGGAATGATTGCCATTCCTGCATCCATTTGACTGTAATGTTTTATGAGCCTGAGGGCAAACAAAACAACATCCCGATTAGCAGAAGTTAACCATGCTTTAAAGCTAGGTGGTTTAAATCCTTCTAGATTTTGTAGTACCTCCAGGATTTTTAATTGCTGCCATTCCGAAATTTTATAGCGAGCAGAATCCAGAAAAAAAGTAATGCCTTCGTGCGTAAGGCTTACCGCAGCAATTTGCGCTTGTTTTCTTATTATACCCCTTTTGTCGTTAATAAATTTCTTGATAAAGCCATAAGAACTGGTTACCCTCATTTGTGTTAGCTCCAGAATACCTTTAGAGACGATTTCCCATCGCCAGCTTTTAAGCATCTTTATCGCTTCAATATGTAACTCCAGTTCCTGGTAAAGTGCATACACTTTTTTCCTAGCATCCCCGGATACATCCTTTTGAAGATCCAATAGCACTTCTGCTATTACTTGCTTGTTACGGGCATCCTTCAATAGTTCCCGAATAGCAATTTTTAGTTCAACGTAGTTTCTTTTTTCTTCTTTACTATCCTTAGAATCATAGAAAAGAAAGGTAGAAATCATTGGAGCAACATCCTTTTTTCGAATAGCAATTAGTTCTGCTGTCTTCCTGATTTTACGTTTATAGAAAAAAATACCAAAGAAGTATAAGAGCCCAAAGCCTGCAAACAAGAAGGTAAAATCCCACAGTAGATCTGTATGAATCTTTGGCACATCTAAGAGCCATGTAAGGTGATATGTCGTTAGACTTTTTAGTACCATTTATTCACTACACAATATTCTTTCCATTCTTACCAAAAGTTCAGCCGGACGTATGGGCTTAGGTAAAAAGTCATCCGCTCCTAATTGAAAAGCGTTCAATACGTTTACCTCATTGTCTGCGGTAGATATTACTATTATAGGGGTGGATAGTCCTATTTCCTGACGCACATAATCTATCAATTCAATACCTGAATAATAAGGCATCATTATATCGGTTACTATGATGTCTGGTTTGTTGTTCTGCAAATGTTCTCTAACTTCTTTTCCATCAACCAACAAGGAAACATTATAACCTGCCTTCTCCAGGCGATAGCTCAGTAACGCTCCCAAGAGTTCATCATCTTCTGCCAGTACAACATCCTTCTGCTCCATTGAATTACTTTAATTTGTTTTCTAAGTCCTTCACGGCCATGTCTAATGCCCGTTCTTCTTTGGGATATTCCATAAGAAATCTATCATAGAGAAATTGAACTTTATTAATGTCTTTTATTGTCTTAGCCACTGCATGAATATTGGATACCAGATTTTGAAGATCTTGAGAAGCCATCATGGAGAGACCGGATCTAATTTTGTGTATGGCATCCAGAATACAATCAAAATCATTTGTTTTTATTCCTAACCTAACCCTACCAATAAATTCAAGAATATTTCTTTTATGAATGGCTACAATTTCTTTTAATACCTCCATATCGCCTTCGCAAGAAATAAAAGTGTTTTCCAGATTCTCGTATATAGATTTGGTGTCCACTTTATGTACAGAACCTATTGATGAAATCGCGACATTACCAGATGCCTCTATATCTCTTAATTGATTCTCAATCTTTAGGTGTAGCTCTGCATGGTCAAATGGTTTGAGAATAAAGTCGTTAATAGAATTTGATTGCAACAATTTCTGCAGTTGTGCTGAGTCGTCCGCAGTTATCGCTATAATGGGGATTTTCCGTACGGACTTATTCGGGTGATTCCTAATTTTACCTACAACCTCATAGCCAGAAAGCAATGGCATTTTTAAATCGAGGAGGATTACATCAATCGAAGTTGTATCCAATTTTTTTAATCCAAAAATGGCGTTATCGGCAAGGTGTGCTTTGCATCCCCATAGTTTAAGGCGTTGCTCTAGTAATTGCCTGGTTAAGGGATTGTCTTCTAATATCAATATTTGTGCTCCTTTGATTGAAGAGCTATTTTTAACTGTAGAAGGTTGTCTGCCAGAGGATGATCCTACTTCTAGGTCAAGTTCTGTTGCAATAGAGGTCCCCACCCCTACTTTACTTTCTACAGAGATCACCCCATTTAGTTGTTCCACTATCTGTTTTACAATACTTAGACCTAAACCGATACCTCCGTAGTTTCCAGATTCTTTTGGATAAACCTGTTCAAAAGACTCAAATATCCTGTCTAAGTCGTTCCTAGCAATTCCTATCCCGGAATCGGATACTACAATTCGTAATTTTATTCTATTCGAACTTCTGTTTAAAAGCTTTACAAGAATTCTGACGCTTCCATGCTTAGTAAACTTTATGGAATTACTCAAGAGGTTCAAAAGGATTTGAGAAAGTTTGGATGGGCTGCCTTTTAGAACTTCGGGTATATTTTTGTCGACATCAACTTGCAACCGCACCTCTTTCCCTATCAAAAGGGTTTGGCTAAGATGAATAGCATCCTGAATAAGTTCGTAAAAATTGAAATCTATAATTTCAACCTCTGATTTATTCATAACAAGCTTGGAATGCTCTAATAGCTCATTGAGAACAGCGAGCAATTGTCTGGACGAAGAGGCAATTGCATTTACTTGAAACAATTCATTCTTGTCTAGGTTGCCTTGGCGTAATAACTCCGTAAAGCCCATTATTCCTGTAAGCGGTGTACGCATTTCATGACTTACCTTTGCTATTATATTTTCTATATACTTGGCGTCTGTGATAGCTGGGTATTCTGTTTTCTTAGTCCACTCTTCAGGAGGGTTTTCACCCCAAATTCGCAATTCCAATTGTCTTTTGAATTTATCATAGGACTTTTTTAAACTACTTGCTTCTTTTGCTGATAGCTCCTCGAAAGAGAAGCTATTTAAAGAAGTTTCTAGTTGGGTTAGTTGGGAAAGTAGATTTTTTGACTTCAAAAGAATGCTTGCTTAAGTAGGGTTAGAAAAGGATCGTTTTATCGATGAGAGCCTTTAAAACTTGACATATATTAATTTATACAGTTTAAAAATCAGGCTTAGGTGCTCCTTAAACAATTAAATGTTACCTACAGTTGATATACTGTTGTAAAAAGGCTTTATTTGTAGGTATAAATTCTTACAAATGCGTCATTTCAACAGTATATTTTTACTATTAATCGTTTTTTCCTGTGATACAACTAATTCTAAAAATGAGGTTTCTATGCTAGAAAAAGCTAAAAAAATTCATGCTAATGTGATAACCATTGACACGCATGACGACATTAATGTTTTAAATTTTACTGATAGTATTAATTATACACAACGCCTTGATAACCAAGTGAATCTGCCCAAGATGCAAGAAGGTGGTTTAGATGTTGCATGGTTTATTGTTTATACCAGACAAGACTCGTTAACACCAAAAGGCTATGAGGAGGCAAAGGCAAATGCTATGGCCAAGTTTGATGCCATTCATCGCTTGTGTTCCGAGATTGCACCAGATCAGATTGAATTGGCCCTGACTTCTGAAGATGTTAGAAGAATTCACAGTAGTGGTAAGAAAGTCGCAATGATTGGAGTGGAAAACGCTTATCCTATGGGTGAAGATATATCTGCTTTCGCCTTATACCACGATAAAGGTGCGCGGTATGTATCTCTGTCGCATAATGGACACAGTCAGTTTTGTGATTCCCATACTGGAGAGGCTGATAATAAGTATTTGCATAATGGTTTAAGTGAGCTAGGTAAAAAAGCTGTAATTGAGATGAATAAACTTGGAATAATGATAGACGTTTCTCATATTTCCTATGCCTCCATGAAGGATATTATAAGCTTGTCTAAAGCACCTATAATTGCCTCGCATTCCTCAGCCAGAGCACTCTGCGACCACAGCCGAAACTTGACAGATGAGCAACTACAGCTTATTAAAGAGAATGGTGGCGTTGTACAGACCGTTGCTTTAGACGCTTATTTGAATAAAGAAAAAGCAGAAAATCGCAAGGAGTTTTATTTAGAGAAGTATAAAAAAATTGCCGATTCGCTTGGTTTTAAGTGGTACAACAATACGGAGCTTACTGCTTTAGATGCAAGTGAAAAGCAAGCTTTTATAGAGAATCGCGAAATTATTAGGAAGCAGGCACATGAGCTTTATGATGGAAAGCCGGGAACCCCAGTAGAAGTGGATGTGGCTGATTTTGTAAACCATATTGACTATATGGTCGAACTAATCGGGATTGATCATGTTGGCATTAGTTCGGACTTTGACGGTGGCGGAGGGATTTTAGGTTGGAATGATGCATCAGAAACACTTAATATTACCAAAGAATTGGTTAGCAGAGGCTATACTGAAAAACAGATAGCCAAACTCTGGGGGGAAAACCTGCTTCGGGTATTGGACGAGGTTCAGAAATATGCAAGCAATCAAAAATAACGGATAAAAGAAGCCGTTTTTTTAAGAAAGTAATTAAAACTTTATAACGGTATTAACAATAATTCCGGGGTATCTTTTAAAGTTTGTTAAGGTATCAATAAAATTTTCTTAAATTTTTTAATCGCCCAAATGAAATTGAATAGCTTTAGTAATACTAAACCAATTTCATCATGCAAACGATCAGTAAATATGTGATAGCTTTCCTAATGCTATTGTCTTCAAACTACATTGAAGAACTTACCTCCAAAGAGAAAGAACAGGCTGCAATTCCTGTAGAATCGATTAAAATAAAAAAGACTTGGAAGTGCCCTTCAGGGATTTCAAGTGATACTTATAATTACAGTTAAACATATGGAGGCTGTTAAGAATGTACTAGAATACTCTGATCCGTATTTCAAGGTATTCCAGGTGCCTGCATGGCGTGCCAGATTGTATAAATTTGTTGCAGTTGATTTCTGGGGAAACGTTCCCGGAAACATACAAAGGGCCATCTCCTCATTGTATGCATCTGTTTACAATTTATCCTTTACAAAATGGGTAATTAAGCCCTATGTTAGTGTTTATTACAAGGACTCGGACTATTTGTCTAAGTTTAGACCACCAGAGGGTAAAGAGGCCTTTGAGAGTTTCCAAGATTTTTTTATACGAAAGTTTAAGTCGATTCCACAAAACTCTAGTCCATGGGTCTGGCCGTGCGAGGGATTGCTGTGCGATATTAGCAACGTAAGTGATAAAAAAGAAACTTCTGTTAAGGCAGACAAAAGAAATATTTGGACCATATTCGGTGTTGGAGAAAATGACATACCAAAAGACTATGTATTTACTAATGTCTTTCTTCATAATAAAAACTATCATCGAATTCATTCCCCGATTAATGGTACGATTACGAGAATTCAGCATGTTCCGGGAGACTTAGTTATTCTTCGTCCATGGATTTACAAACAAAATCCGTCCCTTCCAGCCTTTCGAAATGAAAGGTATAATATAGATATTCAGGATAGTGACGGCCAAACCTGGTTTTTATCTATAGTCGGTGGTCCCGCAGTAGGTACCATAAAATTACCCGAACAGATTAAGGTTGGTCATGAGTTAAATAAATTAGAGGAGATTAGTATTTTCTATTTAGGATCTACTTGCTGTATGGCTGCACCAATAGGCCCAAGGCTTCACGGCTTAAACTCTTTTGTAGAGGTTGGAACGACGTATTAAGATAAAACACTATAAGCCGCTGTTAATCAGAGAGTAAAAATAAATTAAAATAGCGGATTGTTGAGGGAAAAAGTCTGTATTCTACCTTGTATGAAAGCTTTTAATTATTCTTTATTTCCAGAATAAGTGAGCTCCACAAGGCCTTCTGCAGGGGTCTGTCTTAGACATATAATTCCCCAAATACAGGTCGAACTATTTCACTGCGTCAATAGAGTTGGCATGCTCAAAAAATGTTTATAACCCAGTTGACAAGTAATTTGTATCCCTAATCGAATCCTTGTCTTATTCTCTAATTTTATAAAAACTACCAATATGGAAGAACGCAGCTCACAACTTCTGAGAATACGACCCAATTTGGCAAAAGCAAAAATATTCCCCAACATGTCGCCTGATGAAAGGTTTCAGAATGCGACTCTAAGACCAATAATTAAGTTACAAAATAGCCTCTTAATCGAAGTATTCAGAAACTATATTTCCAAGCACAAGAATGCTTTTTATGAACTGAGGATAGATCTTAAATTAAAGTACATTGAAAATGCTATCCAGAAGGATATCAAATTTAGAAATGCACTAAAGGGTATCATTATTGGTCAATTTACAGTAGAAGAGTATGCAACTTATATAATGAATTCTTCTGCCTTAAATAAAAGGATGATGGCCATGGTAATTGATAGATTAAAAGATCAGGTCCAGGTTTTTGACACCGTTGCACTAGTCCAATAGGGACTCTCCATTTAAGTTAGTGGTCAAAATTTCACTCATGAGATCAAAAAAGGGTCTCATCTTGCGAAAAGCCGAACTTACTTCCTGTGCAAAACCTGGATCTAAAACTTCCTTATCGCTGTAGTGTTTTGTAAAAATATATCCTTTTTTACGTATTAAAGCGATATTGGGATCTAGCTTATTAAAACCTTTAGGCGCAGTTTTTACTTCCTCCCCTTCAAGAGTACCCCAGATTTTTTTAAAGGCAGAGTCCTCAATAACAGCTTTAAAATCAGAGGCATCTAATTCTAATTCCTTTCTGATTCTAAAGAGATCCTCTTTGTTGGGCTGCCAAAAGCCAGCGGCAATAAAGGTTGCTTTTGGCTTTATTTGTAGGTAATAACCACCTCTCAATTGTGCACCATTACGAGACATGGAACCAGCAAAATGGGCTTTATAAGGTGTTTTGTCTTTAGAGAACCTAACGTCCCTGTAGATTCGAAACATCTTTAACTTCTCTATATCATCATGTTCCTTCATATTTTCGGCCAAATAGTTATAAAAACTTTTAACCTTCCCCTCAATCTCCTTAAAATGCGCTTTATTTTCTGTAAACCATTCTCTGTTATTGTTCTTCTCTAAGGTTGATAAAAAGAGTAAAATATCTTTAGAAAGCTTCATGAATTTGGAATATTATTGTCATTATTAAAATTATGCTAAAGTTAACCTTTTTAAAGTAGGCCTTTTTAATTAATAGTTAAATTTGATCATCAACCCTTGATTATGAATAAAGATATCATCGTTCAAAAGATAAAAAACCATAAAATACAACCCAATCTACGCTATAGTCTAAAACGTGCCGCAGAAGAATTTACAGACTTACTCTTTCTTACTCTTTTTGATATTGAGACTCCAGTGGAATCTAACATAGATATTTTAGAAAGTAAGTTTGATGGACTAGTAAAATTAGCCTGTTGGGATGTTGAAAAGCCATGTTCAAAAATTTGGGAAAATTACTTGGAAAAGCTCCCTGATGTCCTCGAAAAACTCAACTTAGACGCCAATACTATTGCAAATTGTGATCCTGCCTCCCTTTCTTTAGAAGAGGTGTATATGGCCTATCCTGGTTTTTATGCAATTGCTATCTATAGACTGGCTCATGAACTTTACAATAAAGGCTTTCCGTTGGTTCCTCGTTTAATGACAGAGTATGCACATAGGCAAACTGGAGTCGACATTAACCCTGGCGCAACGATTGGAAAATCTTTTTTTATTGATCATGCTACGGGGGTGGTTATTGGTGAAACTGCTATAATTAAGGATAATGTTAAGATATATCAAGGCGTAACACTGGGGGCCTTATATGTTGCAAAAAGCCTACAAAAAACGAAAAGACATCCCACCATAGAAAACAATGTCACCATCTATGCAAATGCTACTATATTAGGTGGAGAAACTGTAGTTGGCGAAAATTCTGTAATAGGTGGAAATGCATGGATAACCTCTTCTGTACCACCAAATTCAACTGTTTTTCACAAGCCAGATATTAAAATAAAAACCTTACCTAATGTCTAATAGACTTACGGATTTAATTGGTAACACACCACTTGTACTGTCCAAAACCCTAAATACGAACCCTAATGTGTCTCTATATTTTAAATTAGAAGGACATAATCCAGGTGGCAGTGTAAAGGACAGGGCCGCTTATAACATGATAGTTAAAGGGTTAGAAAGAGGAGATTTTGATCGTAGCACCCGATTAATTGAAGCGACAAGTGGTAATACAGGTATAGCCCTGGCTATGATTGCGAGTTTATATGGCCTCAATATTGAGCTTGTGATGCCAGAGAATTCGACAAAAGAGCGCGTTCAAACCATGCGTGCCTACGGTGCTATTGTAACCCTCACTTCATCCGAAATAGGTATTGAAGGTGCCAGAGATTATGCGGAAAAAAAAGTGAAAGAAGAGGGATATTATATGATTAATCAATTTTCCAATGAGGATAATTGGAAGGCACACTATGAAAGCACGGGGCCAGAAATTTGGAGGGATACCAAAGAAGGAGTTACGCATTTTGTGTCGTCCATGGGTACTACTGGTACAATTATGGGTACCTCTACCTATTTGAAGGAGAAAAATTCCCAAATCTCTATTGTAGGAGTACAACCCACCGATAATTCTAAAATTCCGGGAATTCGGAAGTGGCCCGAGGCCTACTTGCCAAAAATCTTTAATCGAGACAAAGTAGACCAAATTATAGAAGTAAGTGAAGAAGAAGCAAGAAATATGGCGAAACGGCTTGCAAAAGAAGAAGGAATATTTGCTGGAATGAGTAGTGGAGGTGCCACAGTTGCAGCATTGAAACTTGCATCAACTTTATCTTCAGGTACCATTGTATCCATTATCTGTGATCGCGGGGATAGATATTTATCTTCTGACTTATTCGATTAAATTACATTTCATAGCTAAGTCTATGCAGCACTAGTCCAGAACCTGGTACGATATTCGAGAGAGGAAAGTCGACGTTTTCTTTGAGGGAATTGGCTATGTCATCCAGGGACAATTCGTTTCTACCTGCGGACAAAAGAGCGCCCATGATCATTCGTACTTGATACCGGCCAAAGCCCTTACTTTTAATCTTGAGAACATAGCTTACCTGCGGAAAGAAAGAAGCTTCTATCTCCTTATTTATTTCTAAACGGCATCTGGTCACGGTTCGTGTATAGGACTTATCGGGTGTTTTTTTTGCGGTATAGTTATAAAAATTATGGGTTCCTTCAAATAATTGGGCAGCGGCAATCATTTGTTTAATATCTAATAATTCTACAAAATTTGCCATAAGAGGTGCACAAAACGGATGATTTTTCTGGCCATACGAAAAGTAATAGTGATACTCTTTAAGCTTACTATCCTGAATTATGTTAAATGAGTTATCCGATTTCTGCATCGAAATAATCCGAATATCTGGGGGTAGATTGGCATTAAACAATGCAAGAAACTCTATTTCATTTTCAATAGGTGACCCATCCAAAATTAAGGAGCAAGCGGCATCTATGGCCGAAACTTTTGCATCGGTACGTCCCGCTCCCACAATCTTCAATGTTCTTTTGGGGAGAATATACTTTAAAGTCTTTAGGAGCATCCCTTCTATGGTTTTCTGATTGGGTTGCTTTTGCCATCCGCTATATCGAAAACCTAAATATTGTAAACGAATAAAGTAAAATTGTCTATTTCTCATGGAGAACCGTATTGTGGCTTAGTTTAAATTTATGCTAGAAGTCCTTTTTTGGGATGTTTTTAAAGCAAGTGATATTTTTTGTATTTTGTTTAGGACAATAACTAAACTAACTAATTATGACAGAATTAACTAAAACAAAACCACCTATCTGGTTTTGGCTTGTGAGCATAGTAGCCCTTTTATGGAATTTGATGGGCGTAATGGCTTATCTGGGTCAGGCTTATATGACCGAAGAGATGAAATCTAATTATACTGCAGAGCAACTAAGTCTTATGGAAAGTACACCTGCCTGGATTACGGCCGTATTTGCTATAGCAGTTTGGGGAGGATTATTGGGATGTATAGCACTTATCATTAGAAAAAGATGGTCTAAGCCAGTATTAATTTTGTCTTTTGTCGCTATAGTCATACAAATGGCTTACTCTTTTTTTATGACCAATGCAGCAGAGGTATATGGAACCGTTCAAGGTATTGTTACTCCTATATTTGTAATAATAATCGGTGGCGCACTTGTCCAATTCTCGAGATTTTCTATTAAAAAAGGCTGGCTATCCTAGAAGTCTGAAAAGAACCTCAGCCGCGATTTGATTTTTACTTATTTAGCATTTTAAAATGTTATTCATCGAATAGCTATGCCCTTTCGTCCGTTGGGTGGTTTGGAAGTTGTTAAGTGCTTTACATCATATTTTTATACTTACCCAACATTGTTTACCCTTCATCGAAATTTTTAAAATAAAGAATATTCCCTTCCGTTACTTTGTGCAAGAGAACGCCCAACTCTTAATAATTTACATATTATGAACGGACTTTTAAAACTTATCAACTGGAAACGATGTATAGCCTTTAGTATCACTACGCTAATGATACTAATCATCTTCAACTTTTATGGTTTATACACCAATAAATTCTACTTTTTTAAAATAGATAATTATATTTTTCCAATTTTAGTTGGTGTCCATTTGGTGTATTTGTATGTTTTACGATTTAAAATTATTGAAGGGGAGTATACGGATCCACAGATGAGAAATTTAGAATATACCCTTTATGGCATCTTCTTGGTATATATTTTTAAAATGATGGACACCTTATACATTTTAATGAGTTATGAGCAATATCAGGATCACATAATGCCAACGACATTTATACCTTTTGGTTTTACTATTTTAGGATTACAGGTGCTGCTTATATTCCTAACATTACTAGCCATTCTTCACAGAATTAAGTCCATTGGGCCATACGCTTTTGACCGTATCAATGAGAATATTGATTCTTGGACTTAAAACAAATGCGCCGTTAAAGAAAGTATTCCTGTTATAGTCTACTGATGTAACTCCCGTATAGATCCTTAAATTGATATCCTTTCTGGACTCTTTTTTTGCTAAGTTTATTATGCACTACCAGACCCCATAATAAAAATTCCTTTAAAAAATAGGAGTCTCGTTTCTCAATCTTTTCATGATAGGTGCGGAGCAGATTATTTAAGGCAGGAATATTGTCTAGCATTTCTTTGTATTGACTATCAGACATATTGTCCATTAATTCCATACCTTCACTTTCAAAAAACCATTGAATTACTTCATCATAGGGAGATATGGCGTCTTTACTCTCTAACTTCTTTATTTCTGGGAAATACTGGGGGAATAGGGTTTTAATAGCCTCTTCTATTAAGCGCAAAGCAACCTTGTCTGCACCTTCCTGCTCTCCTTCGTACACAAGCTCTATTTTCCCTGTTATGGAAGGAATTACTCCCATAAAGTCAGACAGTCTTATATTCGTATTTGTATCTCCAGCTAATAGTGCTCTTCGTTCGGCGGTACTCAATAGATTTTCATATCCGGTAATGCTGGTACGTGCACTTACACCACTCTTTGAATCCACATACTCACTAGTTCTCGCTTCAAAACTAATCTGTTCCAATAGATCTTTTGCCAATTCCGGAACATGTATGGTACCAGATTGTCTAGTGGTCAGTTCTGCCTCCTGAGCAGTGATTTTTTTGGCAATAGCTATAGTATCCGGATAGTGCGTCAGGATTTGTGACCCTATCCTATCCTTTAGGGGGGTAACGATACTACCTCTATTGGTATAATCTTCCGGGTTGGCTGTAAATACAAACTGTATATCTAAGGCCAGTCTGAGTTTGAAGCCTCTTATTTGAATGTCGCCCTCCTGTAAAATATTAAATAAAGACACTTGTATTCTGGATTGCAGATCGGGTAACTCATTGATCACAAATATGCATCGGTTGGCTCTTGGAATCATCCCAAAATGTATCACTCTATCATCGGCATAAGACAGTTTTAGAGTGGCGGCCTTAATTGGATCCACATCACCAATTAGGTCTGCAACAGTGACATCCGGGGTTGCTAATTTTTCATAGAACCGTTCGTCTCTGTGAAGCCAACTTATTGGGGTGTCATCGCCATGCTCTTTTATCAATTCCATACTGTATCGAGAAATTGGTTGTAGAGGGTCATCGTTTATTTCAGATCCTTCAACAACTGGCACCCACTCATCCAATAGTTCTACCATCATTCGCGCCAGGCGCGTTTTAGCCTGTCCCCGAAGACCAAGTAGATTAATATTGTGTTTAGAAAGAATAGCTCTTTCTAATTCTGGAACCACGGAATCTTCATAGCCCCAGATACCTTTAAAAGTCTCTTCCCCTTCCTTAATTTTGGTAATGAGATTGTTTCTCAATTCGTCTTTCACGCTTTTAGAAGAATATCCGGCAGCCTTCAATTCTCCTAAGCTTTTAATTTTCTTATAATTCATAGTTATTTTTGTCAATAGTTACTTTAAGCAATATTATTTAATCTTTCTTTTTCTATTTTTTTCGTAGTCTTCTAAAATCATTTCCCCTAATCCATCTAGCCCTGTATAAAAAGCTTTGCCTTTATTTGCTTCTGTAAAATGTCTAACAAACTGTCTGAGATAAGGATCTTCGGCAATCATAAAGGTAGTGATAGGAATGTGTAGTTTTCTTGCCTGACGTGCCGTATTGTAGCACTTCTCTACAATAAAATCATCTAATCCAACGCTATTTTTATAATAACTTCCGTCTGGCATTCGCAAGCAGCTGGGCTTGCCATCTGTTATCATAAAAATCTGTTTATTGGTATTCCGCTTTCTTCGTAGCATATCCATCGCAAGTTGCAGACCGGCTACCGTATTCGTATGATATGGCCCTACCTTTAGATAGGGTAAGTCTTTAATGGGTATGGGCCAGGCGTCATTGCCAAACACCAATATATCCAAACTATCCTTTGGGTACCTTGTAGTGATGAATTCGGACAAAGCCATCGCTACTTTTTTTGCTGGTGTAATTCTGTCTTCACCATAAAGAATCATCGAATGGCTTATATCTATCATGAGAACTGTACTCATTTGTGCCTTGTGATGGGTCTCTTCGACGACCAAATCTTCTTCAGACAAGATAAAACTGTCCATACCATGATTAATCTGAGCATTTTTTAAACTCTCCGTAATAGAAATGCTTTCTAACGAATCCCCATAGCGATATTCACGGAAATCGCCGGTATGCTCATCGCCTAAACCAGCTTTTCCAGTTCTATGGTTGCCTCTACCACTTCGTTTTAATTTGCCAAAAAGCTGTTCCAAAGCACGTTCTCGAAGTATACGTTCCATTTTTGCAGTAATGGAAAGTCCACTATTGCCATCTCCTTCACCATCTTCTTTTGCTTCAACTTCTTCTCTTAAGTAGCCTTTGTTTTTAAGATCTTCTATAAAATCTTCAATAGTGTAGTCCTCATCGGTCAGCTCGTATTCCTTGTCCAGTTCTCTCAACCAGTCTAAAGCCTCATCCACGTCTCCGGAGGTATGGGTTATCAACTCCTGAAATATTTCAAAGAGTTTCTCAAAAGGTGTTAAATTGGGTGCATTATAGGTACTAAAATGAAACCCTTTTCCTGTTTTCATAGTCATTTACTAAAAATACTACATTTAGGAAAAAAGGAACCTTTTTTAAGAAATCTTAACTATATCCTTCAGGAATTTGCGTGGCGCTTTTGCAATACACTTTCGATGTCTTTCAGAGAAAAACCCTTTGCCTGAAGTAAAATGAGGTAATGAAATAATAGATCGGCACTTTCTTCCAGGAATAAATGATCTTTATTGTCCATTGCTTCGATCACCGTTTCAACAGCTTCTTCACCCACCTTTTGTGCTACTTTATTTATTCCGGCTGTAAACAAAGAACTTACATAACTCTTCCCTTTATCTTTTTGTGCTTTTCGACTTTCGATAATTGTTTCTAGTTGCGAAAGGAAACCATAAGTAGCTATATTTTTTTCATTCCAGCAGGTATCGGTGCCTTTATGGCAAGTTGGTCCCATTGGATTAACTTTAAGCAAAACGGTATCCTTGTCACAATCCACTTGTAAGCTCACCAATTCCAAATAATTTCCACTTTCTTCGCCCTTGGTCCACAATCGATTTTTGCTTCTACTAAAAAATGTAACTTTCTTAAGTTCCAAAGTCTTATCCAATGCCTCCTCATTCATATACCCCAACATCAGAACCACCTTGGTCGTGTTATCTTGAACTATGGCTGGTACTAGACCATCCGGATTTTTATCAAATGCTATTTTTTTCATACGTTTAGATTAAAGATCGAACTTAAAGACGAACTGGAATATGATTTTCTCTTAGAGAAGTTTTTAATTCCTTAAAACTTATTTCTTTAAAGTGGAAAACACTGGCAGCTAGTGCCGCATCTGCTTTTCCCTTTACAAATGCATCTAAGAAATGATCTATTTTACCAGCTCCCCCAGAAGCAATTATAGGTATATTCCGCTCCGATGAGAGTTTCGCTAATGTCTCATTCGCAAAACCATTCTTTGTTCCATCATGATCCATAGAGGTAAATAATATTTCGCCTGCCCCTCTCCTTTCTACTTCTTCTGACCATGAAAAAAGTTCTATTTCCGTCGGTACCTTTCCACCTACTAAATGAACTAACCATTCTCCTTCTACCTTTTTGGCATCAATTGCCACAACTATACACTGCGATCCAAATTTTTGTACTAACTCATTTATTAGTTCAGGATTTTTCACTGCTGAGGAGTTAATGGAGACCTTATCTGCACCATTTTGTAGTAATACATCGACATCCTCAATCGAGGATATTCCACCACCCACAGTAAAGGGTATATTTACCTTGGATGCAACATTACGTACTAATTTTGCTAAGGTCTTTCTTTTTTCTTCTGTTGCAGATATATCCAAAAACACCAATTCATCAGCACCTTCCTTAGCATAGATTTCTGCAAGTTCCACAGGATCTCCAGCGTCTCTAAGCGCCACAAAGTTGACTCCTTTAACAGTTCTTCCGTCTTTTATGTCCAAGCAAGGAATTATTCTCTTTGTCAACATTATGCTTTTTCGTTTTTTTTATCCAAGTCTAAACCCTTGTAAAATCCAAGATCTTTATTCTTTATCATTTTGGTCCAAATTGCAATTTGACCTGTATGATAGGAATAGTGTTCTACGGCATGTAAAACCACTCCTATTCCAGAGAAACTAAATCCTTGTACTTTTCGATATTTCAATAAGTCTTCCTTTGAGCTAGCTCTTAGTATGGCTTTAGCCTTAGCAACCGTGCCCTCGAGTTTTTTAACTAATGCAGAAATTTCAGGACCTTGTTGAATTCTAAACTCTTCTTTTCGATTACGCGTATCTCTATTTTCTCCTAATGAAGCAATAATATACTGGGTCATATTACCACATATATGAAGGATTAAATTTCCGATACTATTAGCAACTTCATTCGGTTTTATCCATATTTCTTCTTCTTTCCAAAGGGGAAGACATTTCTTTAGCATTCGGGTACTTTCATCTAACCGAAAACATGCATTTTCAATTATTTCACTCTCCCAACTAACTTCTTTCTTTTTCATCTGTTTAATATAAAATCCTCTATTTCCGCAAGTGAAATTCTATTTTCGTAAATAGCTTTACCAATAATTGCTCCCTCGCAGCCTATATCCTTTAAGCCTTCAAGGTCTTTTAAGGAGCTTACTCCACCACTGGCAATTAATTTAATCCCAAATTCATCCCAATCTTCTACCCCACTCCCGGTAACCTCTGTTTTATGCACCATAGTATTTGCCAATAATTGCTTATACAGAGCAAAGGACGGACCTTCTAGCATACCATCTTTTTGTATGTCCGTGCAGATGATGTACGATATTCCTTTTTTTACGAATTTCTTTACAAATGGGAGAAGCTCTATATCGGTTTCTTCTTCCCATCCCGAAATGGCAATTTTACGCTGATGTACGTCTGCTCCGAGGATAATTTTATTAGCTCCATAAAGCTCGATCCAATTGATAAAAGTATCCGGGTCCTTTACAGCTATGCTTCCGCCAGTAATTTGTGAGGCACCAGAATTGAAAGCAATACGCAGATCTTCATCCGTCTTTAGTCCGCCACCAAAATCGACCAAAAGATTTGTTCTACTGGCTATGTTCTCTAATATCTTATAATTGACAATATGATTGGCTTTTGCCCCATCTAAATCGACTAAATGCAAATGCTCTATACCATGATTTTCATATGCTTTAGCTACCTCCAGGGGATTTTCGTTATAGACAATCTTTGTGTTATAATCGCCCTGTGAAAGTCGTACACATTTACCATCAATGATGTCAATTGCAGGTATAAGTCTCATTTTTTTCGTTTTAACATCCATGTATTAGGTTCTGGTATTTCTTCAAAGTCGAATTTATTATAAAATCTATGGGCGTCTCTCGTTCGTAAAGCTACACTTGTTACATTTTTGATCTCCGGTGTTTTCAAAATGGTGTCCATTAAAAGTTGTCCGACTCCTTTTTTCTGTTCCGATTCTAAAACAAAAAAATCCATTACCCATCCAAATACTACCGTATCAGTAACTATTCTGGCAAATCCAATTTGATCTACACCTCTAAATGCACCGAAACACATCGAGTTTTGTATAGAGCACAATAGCTCTTCTTTAGTCCGTTCTTTTGCCCAATACGAACTTTGTGAGAGAAATTGATAAATCCTTTCAACGTCTAATTCTGTTTTATCTGTACTTATTCTAATCTTAGACATTTGTTTATAACTCTAAGAAGTTTTTTAAAATTTTTGCGCCAGCTTCACTACTCTTTTCCGGATGAAACTGAACACCATAAAAATTCTCCTTTTGCAGGGCACTGCTGTAGGGTTTATCATATTCTGAAACAGCAATGGTATTGGCACATATTGGAGCGTAATAACTATGCACTAAATAGATATATTCCTTGTCCGGAATCGACTGGAATAAAGAGGACTTTAGTTGTGTAATCTGATTCCAGCCTATTTGTGGAACTTTAACCCTATTCGTAAAGCGTACAACATCGGTATCAAAAATTCCTAACCCCTTGGTTTTCCCTTCTTCAGAAGAGTTACACATAAGCTGCATCCCCAAGCAAATTCCCAGTACTGGTTGCTTTAAGCTTGGGATGTATCGATCTAAGTTACTCCTTTGTAATTTATCCATCGCACTGCTAGCTTCACCCACCCCTGGAAAAATTACACGATCTGCTTTTTCGATTTCTTCCCAATTACTGGACAGGTTTGCAGTAACGCCTAATCTTTCGAAGGCAAACTTAATACTTTGAATATTACCTGCACCATAATCTATTATTACCGTTTTCATACGCTACTACTCGGTTTCCAAAATTTATTAAACACTAAAGCATTCCCTTAGTTGATGGAAGAAACATCTTGTCTGGATCTCTTTTTAATGCCATTTTTATCGCTTTAGCGAATGATTTAAAAATAGCCTCGATTTTGTGATGTTCGTTGGTGCCTTCGGCTTTTATATTCAAATTAGCTCTCGCACCATCCGAAAAGGACTTAAAGAAATGATAAAACATTTCTGTTGGCATCTTCCCTATCATTTCCCGGTTAAATTCTGCCTCCCATACCAGCCAATTGCGGCCTCCAAAGTCGATAGCTACCTGAGCAAGACAATCGTCCATTGGAAGACAGAAGCCATAACGCTCCATGCCCATTTTATCCTGCAACGCTTTTTGAAAAGCTTCACCTAAGGCAATAGCTGTATCTTCTATGGTGTGATGTTCGTCTACCTCCAGATCGCCCTTAACGTCAATTTTTAAATCGATAGTTCCATGTCTGGAGATTTGCTCTAACATATGATCAAAAAATGGTATTCCTGTATTGATTTCAGATTCTCCTGTTCCATCCAGGCCTATTTTGATATAGATGTCGGTCTCTTTGGTCTTACGTACAATTTCTGCAAATCGATCTTTCAATCGAAGGAAATTATAAATATCCGTCCATTTTCCTGTTTCCAATACTATAACTTCTTTTAAAGCATCATCAGAGGCCCTTACTTCATCTTCTCCCAACCCCTCGGAATTATTTAAATAGATTCCTTTGGCACCTAAGTTAATTGCCAACTCCATATCTGTTAATCGATCTCCAATTACTAGGGAATTTTTTAAGTCGTATAACTCCGAAAAATACTTAGTTAGCATTCCCGTGCCGGGCTTTCGGGTATTTGCATTTTCATGTGGAAAGGTCTTGTCTATCAGTATTTCGGAAAAAACAATTCCTTCATCTTCGAAGGTTTTAACAATAAAATTATGTACTGGCCAAAACGTATTTTCAGGAAAAGAGGCAGTGCCTAATCCATCCTGGTTCGTTATCATGACCAATTCGTAATCTAGTTCTTTTACAATTCTAAATAATTGACTAAAAACTTTTGGGTAAAACCTTAGCTTTTCATAACTATCTATTTGTTCATCTTCTGGCTCTAAAATGAGGGTGCCATCCCTGTCGATAAACAAAACTTTCTTCTTGGTACTTCCTATTTCCATTATAATTCTTCTAATGCCCTTAAGAGCATATTATTTTCTATTGGGAGACCTACGCTAAAACGCAGGCAGTTTTCACATAAGGGTTGAGATGATCTGTTTCGAACGACAATACCTTTGTCTATGAGCTGTTGGTATCTGTTTCCTGCATTGTCTACTTTGGCAAGAATAAAATTGGCATCCGATGGGTAGATTTTCTTTATATAATCTATACCCTCAAGAGCTTCGATGAGGCGTTCTCTTTCTTTTTTAATTTCTGATATTCTCTCCTCCGTTATTTCTGCATTTATTATTTCCTGCAACGCTCGAACTTGCGTTAATTCGTTTACATTATATGGAGGTTTTATTCTATTTAAAACCTCTATGACATCCTTAGAAGCAAAACAGACTCCTAGTCGCACACCAGCCAAACCATACGCCTTAGAAAACGTTCTGGTAATGACCAGATTTGGATATTTGTGGAGAATCCTCAATAGACTTTCTTGTTCTGCAAAATCTATATAGGCCTCATCTACAACAACTATACCTTTAAACTGTTCCACAAGACTCAACAAGGCAGCGCGATCAAAACTATTGGCAGTGGGATTATTAGGAGAACACAATAGCAAGAGTTTGGAATTACTATCTGCAACTTCCAAGATTTTTGATACATCCAATTGAAAGTCTTTTGTCAGAAGTATTTCTCTATTTTCAATTGCGTTGATTCCTGCAAGAACTTTGTACATGCCATATGTCGGGGGCATGGTAAGGATATTGTCTACATTGGGCTCGCAAAACGCACGATAGAGCAAATCCAGCACCTCGTCACTGCCATTTCCTAGCAAAATAGAACTTTCGACAACATCGAATTTTTTACTTATTTCAGACTTTAACGATCTCTGTTGTGGGTCCGGATATCTATTTACACCATTGGGATATGGGCTTTCGTTTGCATCCAAAAAGACCATCTCCCCTCCACCAGAAGTATATTCATCCCGAGCCGAAGAATACGGTTCTAAGCCTTTAATACTATCCCGAACCAGTAGGTCTATATTAAACTTCATCTTTGTGTTTTCCACCTTAATTTCTGCCGTTAGAGTTTTCTATATCTTTAAGTCGAATGGATACCGCGTTTTTATGGGCAAATAATCCTTCGGCTTCTGCCATTAATTCTATTGTCTTACCTAGGTTTATTATACCCGTCTGGCTAATTTTCTGGAAGGTCATGCTTTTCATAAAACTATCTAGATTCACGCCACTATATTGTTTGGCATAGCCATTTGTTGGTAAGGTATGGTTGGTCCCTGAAGCATAATCTCCTGCACTCTCCGGGGTATAATTACCTAAAAAGACAGAACCTGCATTTACAATATTTTTTACATAAAAATCTTCCTTTTCTGTACAAACTATAAAATGTTCTGGTCCGTATTCATTTATCAATTCTATGGCCTCCTTATCCTTTTCAACATAGATTAACTTGCTATTCTCTATGGCTTTTTCAGCGATCTCTTTCCGGGGTAATTGCGGCATTTGTGCAAATACTTCTTTTCTGACTGATTCTAACATATCCTTGGAAGTGGTTACTAAGATTACCTGACTGTCTGCCCCGTGTTCTGCCTGACTTAACAGATCTGCCGCTACATAGGATGGTACAGCGGTATTGTCTGCCATAACCAGTAGCTCACTTGGACCGGCAGGCATGTCTATTGCCACGCCATATTTGGTTGCCAATTGTTTTGCAACCGTTACATATTGATTTCCCGGACCAAATATTTTATATACCTGAGGTATTGTTTCTGTACCAAAAGTCAATGCTGCAATTGCCTGTATACCTCCAACTTTAAAGATTTTACTTACCCCACACAAATGCGCTGTATATAGAATAATAGGATCTACGGTCCCTTCTTTGTTTGGTGGTGTACAAAGGACTATTTCAGAGCAACCTGCTATAGTAGCTGGAACAGCTAACATTAAAATTGTAGAAAACAATGGCGCTGTACCTCCTGGAATATACAATCCTACTTTTTGAATTGGTCTTTTTTCTTGCCAGCATTGTACACCTTCTGAGGTTTCCATTTCCAGGCGGGCTGTTTGTTGACCGCCGTGAAATTTTTCAATATTAGACTTGGCCTGTTTAATAGCCATCTTTAGCTCGTCAGAAACAAGGATTTCTGCGTTTTTAATTTCCTCAGAAGATACAGAATTACTGGTTAGGTTAACGCCGTCAAATTGCATTGTATATTTAGCAATAGCAGCATCGCCATTTTCGTTTACCTCTGCAAAAACGGATAGCACGGTATCTTCTATATCCAAAAGCTCAGTGACAGGGCGTTTTAAAATGTCGTTCCACTCTTCTTTAGGTGGATTAATATACTTTTTCATAATACCATCTTCTCAATAGGACAAACCAAAATTCCTTCTGCACCAGCTTGTTTTAATTCATTAATTACCTCCCAAAACTTATCTCGATTAATCACCGTATGCACTGAGTTCCAGCCTTCTTCCGCAAGTGGAAGTACCGTTGGACTTCTCATCCCGGGTAATATTTCAATAACATTTTTCAAGCTTGCATCAGGTACATTCATCAGGACGTATTTAGAATTTCTTCCTCGAAGCACGGCCTTAATTCGGAATTTTATTTCTTCCAAAATCTCGGTTGTTTCTTTGTCAATTTTGGGTGAAATCGCTAAAACTGCCTCACTCTTGTACATAACCTCAACTTCTTTGAGATTATTTTTAAATAAAGTGCTGCCACTTGAAACTATATCGCAGATAGCATCTGCAAGTCCGATATTTGGTGCAATCTCAACGGAGCCATTTATTATATGTAAATCTGCTTGGACCTCTTGTTTTTCTAAGTACTTCTTTAGCGTATTTGGATATGAGGTAGCAATTTTCTTCCCGTCTAAATCCTTAATCGAGTTGTATTCAAAAGATTTTGGGACAGCCAAAGAAACCCTGCATCCTGAAAAACCTAGCTTTTCACTGATGCGAATGTCACCTCCTTTTTCGAGCAAAACATTTTCACCAATAATGGCAACGTCTACAACGCCATCCATGAGGTATTGTGGAATGTCGCCATTTCTAAGGTAGAAGACTTCCAACGGAAAATTCTTGGCTGAAGCCTTTAATTGATCTTTACCATTGTCAATTGAAATGCCACACTCCTTTAATATCTTAATCGAATCCTCATTCAGTCTGCCTGACTTTTGAATCGCAATTCGTATCGTATTCATGTTACTATTAATTTAATACTACACTAAGGGTTTTAAAAGCAAAACCCGCTTGATTACTCAAACGGGTCGGATATATTTTTGGAATACAACAATACATTATTACCTCGCCTGAGTGCCAGTGTAAAAATGATGATGTATCCATTTGTTTTTCATAGACTGTAAAATTAGAATTAATTTTTATAACACAAAATGAATTCTATTAATTATTTCCTAGTATTAACGGAAGACCGTCTCCTCCTGATCCTATAACTACTACCTTGGCATTGGGAGATTCTGCCATTTTTAGAGTGGCATCAATTCCTTTATCCTGCAAAATTTTGTCCGTTAATGAAGCACTTAGAATTTTATTGGCATCTGCCTTACCTTGTGCCTCGATGCGTACTTTTTCTGCTTCTTTTTGAGCGGTAACCAGTCTAAACTCATATTCTAATGACTCTTGTTCCTGCTTTAATTTGCGCTCAATGGCTTCTTTGATAGTCGGTGGTAAGGTCACATCTCTTATCAGAATATCATTTAATTGAATATACTGGTCTTGTACAATATTTTTAGTCTCTTCGAAAATTTCAACCTGGATAGCATCCCGTTTACTGGAATAAAGCTGTTCAGGAGTATATCTTCCTACTACACTTCTGGCTGCTGAGCGTATAGCCGGCAATAAAATACGTTCTTTGTACATCTCACTTTTTTCCTGGTGTAGCCTTCCTAAGTCATCATAAAAAGGTTGAAACCATGCGGAGGCGTCTAGTTGAATATCCAATCCATTACTGGAGAGAACTTTCATTTTTTCAAATACCTCTTGCTGTCTTACTTCATAAACAAAGACTTTATTCCATGGTGCAACGATATGAAACCCTTCACCCAATGGAGGCTCATCTGTAACTACCCCTCCACCAAAAGTCTTGTACAAAACACCAGCTTCTCCTGAGCCAATAGTAATAGCCGATTTTGATATTAATATTATTACTAAAACAATTATAAATACTACAGGCAACGCAATTTTAGGTAATTTATCCATTTACATATATTTAGATTAATCCGAAATACTTTCTTATAAACCATTCTGCAGCCAAGGCAAAGGCTATTACGGCAAGAAGAATTTTAAAATCAATCAAAGATACGACATTTTGATTGCTTTTTTGAACAGGAACATACCTGTTATCCCTCATCAAAGTGACGACCAAATCTTCTAATTGATCCGGATAAAACAGATTCCCCCCACTGGCAATAGCGGTCCTGTTTAGTTTTTGATAATTACTTGAAAAAGATTGTTTTTCTAAGTCGTATTCGAGAATCGTAAAAGTACCCCTTTCTTGTATTTTTTCACCTGAAGCGGTCACTACAAAACTATAATTACCTGCTGGCAAACTGCTAAGGTCTACATCATAGTACCCATTATTGAGTAACATAGGAAGTACTCGCTCCCCCTCTATAGCTCCACCTTGTAGAGTAATTACCAATTGTGCTTGTGCATCAAAGACATAGGTGTCATCGAAATAAGAAGCCCGAACCGATGCTGAGCCACTCCCTAGAAAAACATTGTCGTAACTTAATGTTAGTCTTCGTTTAGGATTACTATCAGACAAATAGAATATTATCTTGGACCACAAGGCATCAAATCGTTTAAACGATTTGTCTTCTTTGTAAATTGCCATGCGCCATTTCCATATATCTTCACCAAATAAGACTGCTTCCCGCCTATCATTTGTTTCTAGAATAGAAAGAAGTGGCTCGTTCAGGGCAATACCTTTTACTCTTTGTTCTAAGATATTTTCATAATTGGTAGTAATCAGAATTTCTCCCAATACTGTTTGCAATGGCGGAAGATCAGAAATGTCTAAATTACTTACATCAAATTTTGTAAATCCTTCATTTACAATTGGAAAAACTTCCTCTTTCTGATGCAGACTGTTCATTTGAAAACTGTTCTGTACTTCATTTAAAAATGTCCAATCTGTTTCTGTCCCGGCGAACGTAAAGTAATGAAGGCCTCTATTTTCAATTTCCTTATAAACATCCTTAAAACTCCGATCTGGTTGATATAGTAAAACAATATCAAAAGAATCTATGGCCACAGGAACTGCACTTGGTTTGTACAGTGTTACCCTTCGCTGTTCATTGGTTTCTATGGATTTAATTAGGGCACCCAGGTCCGGATGCATTACATTAGAAACCAGAGCAATATTCGTTTTTTCGTCTATTACTTCGACGGCTATTTGTCTTTTATTATTAGAAAGATTTTTCTCATTACTCAGCGGTTTTAAATCAATTTTTAGATTTTGTATTCCAGTTTCCTCTGCCTTTAATAGAACAGTTTTAGACATTGTTCTATTATTCCTATTGAGGGCTATGTTCTCCTTATAGAGGGATTTACCATCCTTTGTTATGCTAAGTAGGGTCTCTATACCCGAGTTCCCATTATAAGACAAAAGAATTTCAACTGGATACTGATTTTTTAAAAATGCGTATTGATTTACATTCACCTGATCGATTCGCAAGTCATCAAACCTTGTAGTGTCCCCAATTACGATTGGAAAAATCGAATTTTTCTGACGCTGGGTGTAAAACTCGTAATCCTCTCCTAAATTCTGATTACCATCGGTAAGTATTACATAGGCAACATTATCTCCTGAATAAATTTTGTTCGCTGAGGCAATGGCTCCTCCAATATTGGTGTAACTTTCCGAAAAGCTCAGGATATCCTTGCGCTTCAAATCACTTCCAAAGGCATAAACATGGGTGTTGAATCTAGAGGCAAGATCTTCGTTGCCTTTTAAAAATGTGATGGCATTTTCAACTGTTTCTTCCCCTTTAGCATATTCTATAGAAGACGAATTATCGGTAAGTAAGATAAGGTTCGCTTTCTCCAAGCTAAACGAATCTTTGGTGATTTTCGGATTAATTAAAAGAAGACCTAGGCAAAAAAAAGATATGAAACGAAGACTGGCTAAAGAATAAGCCAACTTACCTTTATTCTTTACTTTAAATAAATAGTGATAATAAACAATTAAAAAGGCAATTATCGCAGCTAGAATAATAAGCAGTACCGTTTGTATTTGCATAATCTTGACAGCTATTGCCCTATTTTATTTGAGAATTAGGGAGGATTATGTGAGCATTCCTCCGTCGACATTCAGCACCTGCCCAGTAATATAAGCCGATAAATCTGAGGCAAGAAACAAACAGGCATTGGCCACATCTTCCGGTAGGCCACCTCTTTTTAACGGGATGGAATCTCTCCAGCCTTGTACGGTTTTCTCATCTAACTTATCGGTCATTTCTGTCTCAATGAATCCAGGAGCTACAGCATTGCAACGAATATTTCTAGAACCTAATTCCAGAGCAACAGATTTCGTAAAACCTATCATCCCTGCCTTGGAGGCTGCATAATTTGTCTGTCCGGCGTTTCCTTTAACACCAACCACACTGCTCATATTTATTATAGAACCTTTTCGTTGTTTAAGCATTGTTCTCTGCACAGCCTTTGTCATGTTAAAAACAGACTTAAGATTTATTTCGATGACGGTATCGAAATCTTCTTCACCCATTCGCATCAACAAATTGTCTTTGGTTATGCCGGCATTGTTAATAAGAATATCTATTCCTCCAAAATCTTCTAAAACATTCTTAACCAATTCTTCAGCCTCTGAAAAGCTTGCAGCATTACTTTTATAGGCTTTAGCGTTTACTCCTAATCCACTCAATTCTTTTTCTAACGCAATAGCAGGACCTTCGCTTGAGCTGTAAGTGAACGCAACATTTGCCCCATGGGAGGCAAAACTCTCTGCTATACCTTTCCCTATTCCTCTGCTAGCGCCAGTAATAATTACATTCTTTCCGTCTAGAATTTTCATGATTTCTGATTTTAATAGATATTATTCAAAGATAAGTTTTGTTTGAAACTAACCTAAAAAAAATCCCGAAGTATTCGGGATTTATGAGTTTCAATCTAAGATGAATGCTCTAGGATCACTAGCCCATTACTTCTTTTACTTTGCTTCCAATTTCTGCTGGAGAATCAACTACGTGAATTCCTGATTCTCTCATTATTCGCTTTTTAGCCTGAGCGGTATCATCTGCACCACCAACAATGGCTCCTGCGTGTCCCATGGTTCTTCCAGCCGGTGCAGTCTCTCCCGCAATAAAACCAATAATCGGCTTATTACTTCCGCTTTCCTTATACCATTTTGCTGCATCTGCCTCTAATTGCCCTCCTATTTCACCAATCATAACAACACATTCTGTCTCATCATCCTCAATAAGCATTTGGATAGCCTGCTTTGTAGTGGTTCCAATTATTGGGTCACCGCCAATTCCTATGGCCGTAGTAATTCCCAATCCTTGTCTAACAACTTGATCCGCGGCCTCATAGGTTAAGGTACCAGACTTAGAGACAATGCCGATGTTTCCTTTTTTAAATACAAATCCGGGCATTATACCCACCTTTGCTTCTCCTGGAGTGATTACACCAGGACAGTTAGGACCAACCAGAGTACAATTTCTCTCCTTAATATAATTATTGGCCTTAACCATATCCGCAACGGGAATGCCTTCGGTAATAGTAATAATTACTTTTATCCCTGCTTCTGCTGCCTCCATTATGGCATCTGCTGCAAATGCTGGGGGAACGAAAATAATTGTAGTATCGGCTCCTACTTCATTTACCGCATCTTTTACTGTATTAAAAACCGGTTTTCCAAGATGCTCTTGGCCACCTTTTCCTGGAGTAACACCACCTACAACATTAGTTCCATATTCAATCATTTGTTCGGAATGAAAGGTACCTTCGCTACCCGTGAAACCTTGAACAATTACTTTAGAATCTTTATTAACTAGTACGCTCATTCTTTGTTTGTTTTAAATGCACAAAAATATAGGATTGAAGAGAATAATTAAAGGAGTTTTTATCTTATTCTCGTTTTAGTTGTTTAATTAAGGCCGGAATATAGCGCATACTTGCCATTTCCTTAAATTTATCCCGCGCCTCACCTGCAGGACTACCCAAATAGGTCTTCCCCCCTTCTAAGGACTTGCCAATTCCTGCCTGCGCATAGATAACAGCCCCTTTTCCGATGGTAATGCCACTTATTATACCTACCTGTCCCCAGATAGTAACCTCATCTTCCACGACAACGCAACCGGCAATACCCGTTTGAGATGCAATAAGGCATTTTTTACCAATAACCGTATCGTGCCCCACCTGTATTTGGTTGTCTAATTTACTTCCGGCACCAATAGTCGTATCTCCTGTTACACCTCTGTCTATAGTGCAGGCTGCACCAATATCTACATGATCCTCAATAACCACTCGGCCACCAGACACTAATTTATCGAAAAATGAACCTCTGTTTTTATAATAAAAGGCGTCTGCTCCGAGTACCGTTCCAGAATGAATGGTAACATGATTTCCGATAACACAGTTGTCGTATATGGTAACATTGGGATGAATAATACAGTGTTCACCGATGATTACATTATTCCCAATAAAAACATTAGGTTGTATAATAGATGTTTCCCCTATTTGGGCACTAGATGCTTGGGATTTTTCCGCCTGTTTAAAGGGATTAAAGTGTTTGGTAAGCGAATTGAAATCTCTAAAAGGATCGTCGGAAATGAGTAAAGCCTTTCCTTCCGGGCAGGCCACTTCTTTATTGATAAGAACAACAGAAGCCCTAGATTGCAATGCCTTATCGTAATATTTTGGGTGGTCTACGAAAACAATATCTCCCTTTTCAACTACATGTATTTCATTAATTCCTAAAATCTCAAAGTCATCGTCACCTACGAAGGTAACATTCAGAAGTTCGGCGATTGCTTTTAGGGTCTGCGGTTTAGGAAATTTCATTTGAGAGCGATCAAGTCAATTATTAATAAAGTCTATTTTCAGGCAAATAAGAACATTAGTCTTTTGCTCTTTCCATATACGCACCTTTTTCGGTATCTATTTTGATCCTATCTCCTTCATTAATAAACAAGGGTACATTTACTTTTGCCCCTGTTTCCACAACTGCAGGTTTAGTAGCGTTGGTCGCTGTATTTCCTTTTACACCAGGCTCTGTATGCGTAACTTCTAAGACAACACTTGCAGGCATATCTACCGATAACGGCATGCTATCTTCCGTATTAAAAACAATGGTTACCACCTCTCCTTCTTTTAACAAACCTGGAGTATCCAAAGCGCTTTCCTGCAGGGAAATCTGATTATAATCTTCGGTGTTCATAAAATGATAGGTTTCCCCATCGGCATAAAGAAACTGATACGATCTGGTTTCCACCCTTACATCGTCTATTTTATGTCCTGCAGAAAAGGTATTATCCAAGACCTTCCCATTGGTTAGGCTCTTAAGCTTGGTCCTAACAAATGCAGGGCCTTTTCCTGGTTTTACATGTAAAAACTCTACAATCTTATATATATCGTTGTTGTATTTTATACAAAGTCCTTTTCTTATATCCGAAGTATTTGCCATAAATAATATTAATTAGTGCTAAAATAACCTTTCATTATTCCTCTTTGGGAATCTCTAATAAATTGTAATATCTCATCCCGTTCTGGAGTGGCTTCCATCTCCGCTTCAATAATTTGAACGGCTTGTGTATTGTTATAATTTTTTTGGTAGAGAATTCTGTAGATGTTTTGAATTTCTCTAATTTTTTCAGATTTAAAACCGCGCCTTCGCAATCCTACGGAATTGATACCTACATAAGACATCGGTTCTCTAGCTCCTTTTACATAAGGTGGAACATCCTTTCTTACGAGTGACCCGCCTGTTACAAAAGCATGATTTCCAATGGATACAAATTGATGTACGGCCACCAAACCAGCTAAAATGACATTGTCGCCAATAGTAACATGACCTGCCAGAGTAGAATTATTCGAAAAAATGCAATTATTTCCTACCAGACAATCGTGTGCTATATGGCAATATGCCATGATTAGACAATTTTTGCCGATTACCGTTTTCATCCTGTCGGAAGTTCCTTTATGAATAGTGGCACATTCTCTAATGGTCGTATTATTTCCAATTACGACAGTAGTTTCCTCACCATTGTATTTTAGATCTTGAGGTGGAGCAGATATAACTGCACCGGGAAAAATATTGCAGTTTTTACCAATACGCGCACCTTCCATTATGGTTACATTCGAACCTATCCATGTACCATCACCTATACGGACATTGTTGTGGATGGTAGTAAATGGTTCAATAACTACATTCTTTGCAATTTTAGCACCAGGGTGGACATAGGCCAAGGGTTGATTCATCTTATTCCTCTTGTTTTGTTTTTACAATCTGTGCCATTAATTCTGCCTCAGACACTAGTTTACCATTGGCATACGCATAGGCCTGCATATGACATATTCCTCTTCGTATTGGAGATATTAAATCACATTTAAAGATAAGGGTATCTCCCGGTACCACTTGTTGTTTAAACTTTACCTTGTCAATTTTCATAAAAAAGGTCAGGTAATTTTCTGGGTCAGGAACCGTATTCAAAACCAAAATACCACCAGTTTGAGCCATGGCTTCAACTTGCAGAACACCCGGCATTACTGGTGCACCTGGAAAATGACCAACAAAGAAGGGCTCGTTCATCGTTACATTCTTTACTCCCACTACATGCTTATCGGAGAGCTCCATGATTTTATCTACCAGCAAAAATGGGGGCCTATGTGGCAGCATCGCCATGATTTGGGTTATATCCATTAAAGGAGGCTTGTTAAGATCAAATTTAGGGACCTTATTTCTCCTTTCCAGTTTAATTATTTTGGATAGTTTTTTTGCAAATTGTGTATTTACGTAATGTCCGGGTTTGTTTGCAATGACCTTCCCCTTTATTCTGGTACCTGCAAGGGCTAAATCTCCAATAACATCTAAGAGTTTGTGTCTTGCCGCCTCATTTGGTTGATGCAGTGTAAGGTTGTCTAAAATCCCGTTCGGCTTTACGGTTAGTTTTTTCTTTTTAAATGCTTTTTCTAGCTTTTTCATGGTTGAGTCCGAAATCTCTTTGTCTACATAGACAATAGCATTGTTCAAATCTCCTCCTTTAATCAAACCATTTTCCAAAAGCATTTCCAACTCGTGCAGGAAACTAAAGGTTCTCGCTTCAGATATTTCTTTTTTAAAATCAGAAATTGTTTCCAAAGTAGCATTTTGGGTACCTAATATTTTTGTCCCAAAATCGACCATTGTGGTAATTTTATATTCGTCGGCCGGAATTAAGGTAATATCACTTCCCGTATTCTCGTCCTTATAAGTGATTACTTCTTTTACAACATATTCATCACGTTCTGCATTTTGCTCTACAATACCTGCCTTTTCGATGGCTTCAACAAAAAATTTCGAGGAGCCATCCATTATAGGAGGTTCTGGTGCATCTAACTCAATTAAAACATTATCTATCTCCATTCCTACCAAAGCAGCCAAAACATGTTCAGAGGTCTGAATTTTTACTCCTCTTTTCTCGAGGTTAGTCCCTCTTTGGGTATTTACAACATAATTCGCATCTGCCTCGATTATTGGTTCTCCTTCCAGATCAACTCTCTTAAAGGCGAATCCCTGATTTTCCTCGGCTGGAACAAACTTCATCGTCACATTTTGTCCTGTATGAAGTCCAACCCCTTTTAAAGTAATCTCTTTTGCTATAGTTCTTTGTTTTCCCATAGTCGTTTATTGATCGATTCGTTTTTCAATATCGTGGAGTTTGTTAACCAGTTTTGGTAAATTCTTGAAATGGACATAAGACCTATTGTAATCACTATATCCAAATGCTGGTGAACCTTGTAAGACTTCATCGTCTTTAATATTTCTTCCAATACCAGACTGTGCCTGTATTCTAACACGATCACCTATTACTATATGGCCAGCAATTCCAACCTGCCCGCCAATCAAACAATTCTTTCCAATTTTTGTAGATCCGGCAACTCCTGTCTGGGCTGCAATAGCAGTATGCTCTCCTATTTCTACATTATGAGCTATTTGAATTTGGTTATCTAGTTTAACCCCTTTTCTAAGTATGGTAGACCCCAGGGTGGCTCTGTCTATGGTTGTCCCTGCACCAACATCCACATCATCCTCTAAAATCACATTTCCCGTTTGAGGCACCTTACTGTAAACACCTTCCTCGTTTGGAGTAAAGCCGAAGCCATCGGCGCCTATTATTGCACCACTATGAATTACACAACCATTGCCTATTTCCGTTTCAGAATAGATTTTTGCTCCAGCAAAAACTAGCACGTTATCCCCAATGGTAACATTGTCTCCAACATAAACATTCGGATATATCTTAACATTGTTACCAATTTTGACATTGGCTCCCACATACGAAAAGGCCCCTAGATAAAAGTCTGTGCCATACTGAGTGTTTTCTGTGAGAAAAACAGGACTCTCTATTCCCGTCTTGTTGTTCTTTACCTGATTGTAATATTCTAAAAGTTTGGAAAACGACTTATAGGCGTCTTCTACCTTAATCAGCGTTGTTTTTAACTCCTGTTCAGGAATAAAATCTTTGTTTACAATAGTAATGGAAGCGTTTGTA
>CAZWPZ010000043.1:0-2476 GCA_964636005.1 uncultured Eudoraea sp. | reverse complement strand
CTTTTTGGAACTACCCCAAACATTGCGCCTCCATCCAACTTAAAATTCCCAGTCTCAATAGGAAATAACGTCATGCAAATAGTATAAAAGTGACGCAAATTAATAAAACCTTGCGAATTCGCTTATGGATTAAGAATATATTATCATTTTAGCAAGTATATTAAAAAGCCTATTTTTAGCCTCTAATCAACCAAGATTGAAAAAACTTGAAAGAAGTTTATCCTTAACCTCAGTAATTGCCATTAGTATTGGTGGAATGTTGGGGAGTGGAATATTTGTTCTTCCTGGCTTAGCTGCTGCCAAAACAGGATCTTCCTTATGGTTAGCCTATTTGCTGGCAGCCTTGTGTATCTTACCTGCTGCCTTATCTAAATCGGAACTGGCAACAGCAATGCCTACTTCCGGAGGAACCTATGTCTATATCGAAAGGGCATTCGGGCCTCGATTGGGAACTATTTCCGGATTTGGATTATGGCTTTCCCTTTTGCTTAAAAGTGCCTTTGCTCTTGTCGGTTTTGGGGCTTATTTATCTGTTTTGGTACAAATAGATCCCGGATATACCCCTTATATCGCTTTGGTTTTTTTAGGGGTCATTCTTATGCTGAATATTTTTGGGGTAAAAAAGGTAGGAAAAGTTCAAATAGTAATCGTTTCCATAAGTCTGTTTACTCTAGGAGCTATTTTGGCATTTGGCATTCCAAAGGTTGCCCCGGAATTCCTCTCACCTTTTCTTGTTAATGGCAACTATGGTTTGGTAAGTACGGTAGCCTTTGTTTATATCTCTTATGCAGGGGTAACGAAGGTAGCCGCAATAGCTGGAGAAATAAAAAACCCAAGTGTAAATCTTCCAAGGGCGATGCTGCTTTCCTTGCTAATCATGTCCGCAATTTATGTGAGTATTGCATTTGTCCTGGTAGGCAATATTTCATTAAGTGAATTGCAGGAAGACATTCGCCCCATCTATACGATTGCAGAACTCCTGGGAGGCACTTATGTTGGATATGCCGCGGCTTTGGTAGGTATTATCACCTTGATATCCATGGCAAATTCTGGTGTGCTAGCCGCCTCAAGATTTCCATTTGCAATGGCAATAGACGAGTTACTACCGAAGTTTATGGGTAAGATTCACAGCAAGTATTTAACTCCTGTGGTTACCATTATTCTGACCTGTGTGGTAATGGCTTTGGTAATTCTTTTTCTGGACGTTGAGAAGATAGCGAAGTTAGCCAGTGCCTTTATGGTAACGATGTTTATCCTAGTAAATTCATGTGTGATTGTCCTTAGAGAAACGGCAGCCCAGTGGTATAAACCACCGTATCGTTCTCCTTTATACCCCTTTATGCAGCTATTTGGAATTATAAGTGGTTTTCTACTTTTGGTTTTCCTGGGCTTTGGTCCTTTTGTTGCTGTATTGAGCATCTTTGTTTTAGGTCTTTTAACCTACCGTTTTTTTGGAAAGAATGTTACGCGTATTGGAGTTTTACGAAAATACGGACACAGACCCGCTCTGTATTTAATGTACCAGAGAAAATATAAAAGGCAGAATGGGAGAGTCAACGGATCTCCTTCCAGAAACCACAATCTGGATGGGGAATTGGCTTCAGACGCAGGAGTGGTGGTGCCTTTGCTGGGCAATGAAAATTCCCCTGAAATGTTAGTAGAAATCGGGGCTGCAATAAACAAAAAAAGCGTTCTGCAGGCGGTTAATATAACAGAGGTGCCAAACCAAACCTTTCTGGATGCCTTTGTGGAAGAAAACCCCAGGACGATATCTTTAGAACGCAGATTATCCAGGTTGGCACAATCGCAGGATATTAAAATAGACTTTGAAGCGGCAGTAACCCATGAAATTGCCGATACCATACACGCTCTGAGTAATCAAACCAATTGTGATTGGCTGGTAATGGGATGGAACAGCAGATCGCATTCTGGCATTTTTGTAAGCAACCCTATCGGCTGGCTTTTAACCCATATTGATTCTGATTTTGCATTGTTTAAAGACAATGGCGTACGGAATATTGGCAAGGTGGTATTGGCATTACGACCTGGACGAAAAGACAAAAACTTTATTGCTGTAGCAGACAGAATCTGTTCTTTTTATAAGGCCACCCTTACCTTACTCCATGTTGTTCCCGAATATATGGAAGACGAACAATTGGATATAATGAGAACGAACTCTTTAAAACTTTTGGAAAAAATACCTTCCAATAGCGAAGTGAAAATTATTAAAAACGACGACCCCATAAGTGCAATAGCCATAGCATCTGCGAGTTACGACTTACTTATTTTAGGGACACCTCAGAAACACAATTGGATTCGTGTATTATTTGGCACCGGAAAAGATAAATTTGCAGAAAATTCTGCTTGTTCCGTTCTTAGACTAACCATGAAAGATTAGTCGTATTTAATTGCGCAACAAGTTAGTTTATAATAAATTTAGCAGAAACCAATTGCGATGTTAGAATTAGCAGGAATT
>CAZWPZ010000042.1:0-24312 GCA_964636005.1 uncultured Eudoraea sp. | reverse complement strand
TACCATTAAGTAGTTGTCTAATTTAAATAGGTACAAATGAAAAAAAGTAGTTTAAACAAAATGAGTAAATCGTCCTTGAAACAGGTACATGGAGGTTCCGGTGCAGGTCGCTTTGCTGGAAGAATGGTAGGAGCTATTCTTAGGTATGGCGGGGGCTATATTGGTGGTGTAAATTTTGTCACAGATTATGCCAGATATAGGGCGATGCAATAAGTATAATTAATGGTATTGTAGAACGATAAAAAGATAGAACATATGAAAAATTCGTGGACTGAGTTAAAAAGTAGTGATTTAAAAGCAATAGACGGAGGGGGGTATATTTATGACCTCTATAGAATTTATGTGGCAGAAGAAGGTGATTTTGCTAGTGGCTTTGCCAGAGGTTTTACCAGAGGATTCTTTTGATAGTTAAATCTGAGTTTTCTTAGACCAATCTAAGGGGTACATATGTACCCTTTAGATTTATTTAACTTTAACCCATTTAGGAAAATTAACCTCGAGACCGGATTGGGACAAGCGTTTCAACAAATTGCTAGAATAAAAATAGATGTTGCCAAAGAACAAAACTGAAAAGAAAGAGTATCGCAGACAATATGTTTGGAAATTTGTTATTGGTTTCTTTATCTCGTATTCCTTTGTTTTTGGATTATTTGTTTTACTAGGGGAATTTTTTTCCGGCTACTCGTTTTATCCGGATAACCATAAAGCGAACTCCTTTGAAATAATGGTTTTGACTGGCTTTGGTCTACTAGGTTCATTTCTGGTACTGGGATTGTTTATGAAGAAGGTAGATAAAGAGCCTTTTGTCAATCTGGGATTCCGTCGTACAGGAATTACGTACGATTTGGTTAAGGGAACTCTTTTGGGCTTTTTTATCATGTTGGCAGGATCTATGGTCCTCGTATTACTGGGTCAGATTCAATTTGTTGAAACCACAATAGATATACAGGAATTAGTCTATACAGGAATACTTTATTTAATGGTGGCAATTCTCGAAGAAACCGTTTTTCGGGGTTATATTCTCCGTAATCTTTTGAAGGTATATTCACCTATTTCGGCCATACTCGTATCATCTGTTCTTTTTGGAATGGTGCATGGATTTAACGCAAATATTTCTTGGGTAGGATTTATTAATATTTTTCTTTCAGGGCTTTTAATGGGACTTTTTTATTATCGAAATAGGAGACTCTGGTTGCCCATTGCATTTCATTTTAGCTGGAACTTTTTTCAATCTATTTTTGGGTTCCATGTTAGTGGCAATAAAAGCTATTCTCTTGTCCATTGGTACAGACCTGAGAACAATGTATACAATGGTGGGGAGTTTGGTTTTGAAGGCTCCATTTTAGCAATAGTCATTCAAGTTCTTCTAATTGGGATTGTATTGTATAGTGTTCGGAAAGAGGTAAGTCTTATAGTCAATAAGAACTAATAGATGTTATAGTCATTGCTTTAGGGTTTTTTAGAGTCCTTTGAAGAAAATACCTGAACCATTTTCCTTTTACTACAATTGATTCCATTCAATCCAAAACGATCTGGTTTTGATAAAGTCTCTTTCCAAATAGAAAAAGAGATTTATAATCTAATGGAATACATTTACAAGATTACTGCATCAGGTACGCTGATAAGTGGACAACTAATCTTGATAGGTATTTATAAAATCTTCAATCAGGTTTTTGGTCAAAGTAATTCCATCCCTTCTCGAACGGTCTTCTCCAAAATATTCTACGGTTATATAACCATTATAATCTACCTCTGTTAGAATCTGTAACATTTTAGAGAAACTTACATTTATTTCCTCACCATCGGCATTGAAATCAACAGATTTTGCCCCTACAGCCCTGATATAAGGCGCGAGGATTTTGTATCCTTTATAAGGGTCAGGATACAGTGTCAGGGGATCATGTTCCATTCGCCATTCTGTAAAGTCTCCTAAAATTCCACAATTATCCATATTTACTGCCTTAATCATTTGTACTAGCCATTCTGGATCTGATGAATAACCATTGTGATTTTCAATTAGAAGTTCCATAGAATGGTCCTTAGCAAAATCGGCCATTATTGAAACGCCCTCCACAGCATATTTCATTTTTTCTTCCCGTGGGATGGTAATTCTATCGGCACAAACGATGCGCATTTGTGTACATCCTAAAGACTTAGCTCCTTCGAGCCAGGATTTATATTTCGATATAGCCTCTTTTCGTTTCTTCTTATCCACATCAGCAATATCACCCAGAGCACCGCAAAGTAACAATGAATTAAGTACCCCTGCTTCATCGGTTCTTTTCTTCATTTTATTCAAAAGACTTTCATTTGGCAATTCACCAGGAAAGTGCAGATTGTCTTGTTCAATAGCCATAAAGCCTAATTCCCGTGCTACCATGGGGTAATCCATCAAAGGGATTCCTTTTAGATCTTCCTGACCAGCAGGTTTTCGCATTAAAGACCAAGGAGCAAGTGCAAGTTTGAATGCAGGTTTTTTAGTATTTAATAAGCCATCCCTATTCAATGGTTTATTCTGAATTGCCTCTGTTAGAAGTGGCATAGTCAAGAGGGTTGAGAGTAAAAAATTTCTTCTATTCATCCTTGATAGTAGTTTAAATTGGTTCTTTCAATTATTGACCAAAGCCTTATTTCTTATTCCTGATAAAATTCTTTAGGGAGAGAATTAATTGGCTTTATTCTTATGTCCTTGTAATAAATTTCTGCTGATTCTGACTGCAATTCAATTTTCCCACTAGATAAAGGGATGACCTCGCCTTCCTTGGATAAATAGCGCGAATTGTGTAATATCATGGTGACTACTCCATTTACCATATGGATACTTGTGCCATCAAAACAATATAGGTCTATGGTATTCCATTGGCCAGTAGGGTTTTCGGCATTTGGATTTTTTTTACAGGTTCTACCGTACTTACTACTACTGCCAAAACTCAGTAATTCGCCTCTGGGACTGTAAAAGTATAGACTATCTTTGTCCATTTCCGCTCTTACATCTACTAAAGTACCACCGACTCCCCAAAAGTCTCCACAGTCGCCTTCTTGTATTTGAAACTCTTGTGATTTTAACCAAAACAGGTCGTCTTCACCATTCTTTCCAATCCCGTAATATAGCAATCCGCTATCTCTTTTGTCCGTGGCTTTCCCTCTTGGGAACCATTTCTTTTCTCCCCATTTAAATTGGAGTTGAAGATGGAAGTTTGAAAAGTCATTTTTGGTGAAAATACCACCCCAGGTCTGACCAGAAATACGTAAAACAGACTCCTCGTTTAGGTTAACAATAGAAAACACTCCTAAGGAGTCGTTATTTAAACCAACAGGATCTTGAGATTCTATGTTTTCCCAAGTTACCCCTTCTCCAAAATGTGGACCCAAGTAGGTCTCCCATTGGTCGAGATTATCTCCATCGAAGAGGGAAACCCATTCAGAGTTACTTTTTTCCTTTTGCTTACAACCCAAACAAGTTATCAGGCAAACGATAAGTACGTGATGTAGTTTCATAATTAAATTGTTTATCGATTCAGGAAGTAAAATTTAAATTGGATTTCGTAAAAATGCTATCAAATTGGCCATGGCTTTTTTATCAATTATCCGTTCATAGCCTTCAGGCATAATGGATTGATCTATAGTAGTCCGGTCTTTGATATTTTTGTTTAATATGGTGTGTTCCTGTCCATCAGATTGTTTTATAGTAATACTGGAAGTCGTTTCGGCAGATACCGTTCCTGAATAGACTTTCCCGCTGTTTGTGGTGACCACATGCAGTTTTAATTCATAGGATACCATGCGACTAGGGTCTAAAATACTGGTTAGTAATACCTCGTCAGATCTGCTGCCAATATTGGTGAGATCGGGACCTAAATTGCCACCTTTCCCATTTATGGAATGGCAGGTAGAACAATTAGTTGTAAATGTATTAGCCCCTAATTCGATATTTACTGTTTGATTTTGTATGGCAGGTAGGTACTCTTTTACCAAGGCATCTCTATCAGAATTTACGGAATTGACGAGCAGCTTTTTGGCAGTCTCCTGCACTTGGGAATCGTCGTTATACAGTAGGGCATAGCGCAATTCTTCAGGAATCTCTGTGGCCTGTATTTGTTCTTGGTCGATTGCGTTTAGCAGGCTAAGACTAGCTGTCTTTGAATTTCTCGCACTAGCGATTAGTTCTTTTCTCGCAGCCAATCCCATAGTATTAATATTTTCATAGAGTTGGTTCATATATTTTTCTTCCTCCAAGTTGCTGAACATTTGAATACCAGCTACTTGAATAGAACTGCTCTCCGTATGAATCAAAAATTCGATAAATTTTTTACGGTATATTTCAAAAGAAGAATATTCCAATAACTCGACACCTAAGTGAGCAATTGGATTTTCGGGGTTCTGCTCAAGGTTTTCCATTGCATAATCATATATCGTATTGCTGAAGGTCGGAAGTGGTTTGCCCAGTTCCTTTAGTGCGTTGGCATAACCGGCTAACAAGGCCCATCTATCACAGTTGTCTTTAGTCTTACTATCAATCAATTTCTTTAACCAGGTATTGACATCCTCATTAGTTGTATAGGCCATTAAATTTCCAATTTGCCTATAAAAGCTTAGACTTTTTTCACAATTCGCTTCGTTTTTATTTTCGGCAAGCAAACCTTGAGCAAAGTATAATGGCCATTCGGCCACACTGCTTAAAAGTGCTACCTGCGTCCATCTGTCTGAATAGTTACTAGCGGATTTTATGAGTCCATTTTGAACCGCAAGGCTCTTTTCACTTCCCAGAGCCAGAATGGCTCTGAATCTTATTTCACCTTCTTCGTTATTGGCTAAAGAAACGAGTTTTTCTTTAATTGAATCAGAAGGTAAGGAGTCTTTTTCGGCCAATTTAATCCCTTGAAGGACTACATTGGTATTTTCATCCTCAAGCGCTTGGGTGATGTGTCGCGGTTCCAGTAAGTCCAAACCTTCCAAGGTCCAATATGCATGATTTCGCGCCAATGGTGAATCGGAAGTAAGCATTTTTTCAAGAGGCTCCAGAGCTTTTTTATTTTGACTATCAACCAGTAACTGTTGCGCCATATCTCTACGCCAAGCCGCGCCATCCTCAAACTGCTTAACTAATTCCGTTAAAGTGGCTTTGTCTAAATTTGGACGCATTCTATGCGGGTCTATTTCGTTTCCTTTCTGCGAAATTCTCCAGATTCGTCCGTGCTTTTCTCCTAGGTTCCAGTCTATTCCATCTTCTTTTTCGTCATTGGCCCATTCGGGGTGTTCTACAAATTTTCGATAAAAATCTACCATATATAAGGCCCCGTCTGGTCCATTAGAAAAACTAACTGGGTGGAACCAATCATCAGTAGATACTAAGAACTCAGCATCTTTTTCCATATCTATCGCTTGGAATGCTGCCCCATTCTTTTGCATGCGCCTACTAATTACGGCTGCCTGAACGGATTCGCCGGCAAAAAGATTCCCATCATATTCCAGCCCTAAAAGATTTCCGCGATAGGCCTTTAATCCGGAAAGAGAGGTGAAATAACCAATAGGATCTCTGTTGAATCGCATGGTGCTGGTGAGTAAGGTCCAAACCCTTCTGTCGTGTTCATGCAAGGAGGTGTCAAAGACAGCATCCGTAGTTAGAGCCGGGTTGCGAAGTAAATGCTCTTCTTCTAGCATCACCTGTCTGGCGAATCTATGGTTGTAGGATATAAATCGATTTCCCCAATTGTCCATAGCCAAGCCAAATTGGCTAAGACCACTTATGGCCTGTATTTCTTTCGTAAAAGGTTTAACTCTAAAGTCTCTGCTATCTATGTTTACAATGTTTGTATCCCCTCCAAAACGCAATTTACCACCTGCTCTTCCATTAGCTCCATATATCCAATTATCCAAACCCCACTGGAGTGCATTCGCTCTATACTGTTGATTTCCTGGTACAAATCCAGTAATAAAAACCTCTTTTTGTTCTGCCACTCCATCATTATCGGCATCGTATAAGAAAAGTATGTCCGGAGCATCAGCTACCAAAAGCCCACCTCGATAATACATTATACTTGCAGGAAAATTTAAACCCTCTGCATAAACGCTCTCTAGCGTATAACGACCATCTCCATCAGGGTCTGTCAGTTTCTTAATCTTACCCTTGTTTTCTGTAATAGGGTATCCCGTCATTTCTACTACGTATAGACTTCCACCTGGACCCCAAGCCATATCCACCGGACTTATAATATCCGGTTCACTTGCTATTAGACTTATTTCAAGTTCTGGATCTGCAAACTTAAAAGTTGCCATTTCCGACATCGGATGTCGGATATCCAAATCCTTTTGATTACATCCAATACTTAATACCAATGCTAAACCACTAATTAGGCCTTTTACTTTAGAATTCATCCAGAGATTTTTATGAAATTACCCCAAGTTAATTATATTAATTGTACTTCATCTACTGGTGTAACTATTTGATTATAAATAGATAATATAGTATGTAATCGGGAAATGAAGTGAGGTAGTAATAAAGATGGCCGAAGAATCGATTTTTGGTTCACTAGAATATGAAACCTAAAAATACTTTACGAGATGGTTGCCAACATAATCTCAAGTGACATGGTCGAAAGGCTAAAGTCCGCTTAATTGAGGCAGAAGGACAATCTAAAATTAGATTAATACTGTTATTGTAAATACTGGTTTGCTAGATTTCCTGGTTGGATATTATGGTGTGCCTAAAATTTAGATGTAACAAAGTTTTGGTCATGTTTTCTTTGCGCTTTATTTTTCTGATATAACCACACTTCTTAATAAACCCATTCATATTGTTCAATATCATTCTTTAATATACTGTCCCGGATGGTTTTACTATCTCCAAATTTATGCATTTCAATTTCGAGTTTCTTGTGAAGTGATTTTTGTACATTACGATACTCATCTACACCATAAACATTATTCATTTCATGTGTATCTACTTTTAAATCATATAACTCCCACTCATCGATATCGTGATAAAAGTGAATAAGTTTATAACGATCTGTTCGAAGGCCATAGTGCCTTTTTATACTATGTACGCCTTGATATTCATAATAATGATAGTAGGCACTTTCCCTCCATTCCTTCTTTGTCGGGTCTCTAAATAAGGGTAGTAAACTAGTGCCCTGCATATCGCTTGGTATAGTTACGCCTGCCGCATCTAAAAAGGTTTCGGCAAAATCCAGATTGGACACCAACTTATCATTGGAAGTACCTGCCTTTATTACTTTGGGCCATTGAATTAATAAAGGTGGTGAAAATGATTCTTCATACATAAACCTTTTGTCGAACCAACCATGTTCTCCAAGAAAAAATCCTTGATCCGAGGTATACACGACAATAGTATTCTCTGATTGACCAGATTCTTCCAAATAATCCAAGAACTTTCCGATATTATCGTCCACCGAGGCTACGCATCTTAAGTAGTCTTTGATATACCGCTGATATTTCCATTTAGCCAACGCCTCTCCCTTTAAGTTTGCCTCTCGAAAAGCGTCAATCTCAGGGTAATAGGCCTTTGCCCATGCTTGGCGTTGCTCTTTATTTAATCGTTTAAACATAGGTAGAAAATAATTCCGTTCAGAATCTTCGTATCGGTCTTTTAATTCATCGAATTTAAAATTCTTGCTGTCGAAGATGATATCCTGATCTTGCATGATGTGGAATCTCTGATCCCTTGCCGCAGAACCCCGCCCCTTGTAGTCATCAAAATATGTTTCAGGAATTGGAATCTCCACATCGTCGTACATGTTCAGATGCTCTGGTCCTGGAAGCCAATTCCTATGGGGAGCCTTATGTTGGTATAACAATAAAAAAGGTTCTTCACTATGGGCACGTCCTTTTAGCCAATTGATAGCCTTATTGGTTATAATGTCGGTAACATAGCCTGTGAGAGAAGTGGTATCTCCATTTTCAATAAATTCTGGATTGTAGTAGTCCCCTTGGCCAGGCAATATGTTCCAATAGTCAAAACCAGTAGGGGCAGATTTCAAATGCCATTTACCAACAATAGCGGTTTCATAGCCATGTTGCTGTAATAGTTTAGGAAAGGTTTGTTGCAATCCATCAAAAGCTTTTATGTTGTCTGTAACGCCATTGAGATGAGAATATTTACCTGTAAGTATAGTAGCCCTACTTGGCGAACATATGGAATTAGTAACATAACAATGATCAAAGCGCATGCCATTGTGTGCAATCCGATCAATATTTGGGGTTTTGTTGATAATACTACCATAAGACCCTATGGCCTGTTTAGTATGATCATCCGTCATAATAAAGACAATATTTGGTCTTTTTGATGATGGTTTAGTCAATTCCTTTTTTTGTAATTTTTCATCGCAACCCGATATAACAAACAAGACTCCTATACCACACAGAAGTATAATAGAATTTATATTTATAGATAATGTCTTCATTTTTTAGAACTAATTTTTGATTAAATGTTTTTGTCCCATTTCTACCGTAGAGTACTCTAAGGCAATATGCAAGATTTGACTTCTAAACTTCCACAGAAGTTCTGATTCTAATTTTATAAGCCTCAATACGGTCCGTATTTATGCCATGAGATGGGTCAATATCATCCATACACATAAGCAGATCTATGTTTTTCTTGACCAAATAAAAAGCAACCTGTTGAAAATAAGATTAATAGAATCCTTATTGTCTTGGATGTTTACTGAATATTCATTTTTATTGTCTCTAAAATTATGTATTTAGAATTACTCTAAGACGCCCTTTCTTGCCACATTCGCATCGTATAATAAAGGTAGAGTTCACTTATTTATCCATTTTATCTTAAAGTTCGGATATAAAAATGTAAGATGCGTTGTTTTTATCTTATCAGTCGTATTAGACCCAAAAGAGAACAGAAAATGTAATGGAATTTGCCTAGTTGTTGATTTAGTGGTTAAACAATAATGGTGATGAAATCTTAAAAGGATTCGATCGCAAACTATTTCAAAGGTATTGCCGGCAATGAATTCGGTCAGTAAATTGCTAAAAATCACCTTGGATCGTTAAAGTTTTATTGGAAACTACCTACTTTTGGGCTCTAAATTAAATCGGTTGAGATCTTTCATTATTGGCTTAACAGTAACCTTGTTTTTGGTAAGTTACTCCACAAAAGCTCAAGAGCTGCCCGAACGTATTGTAAATGAAAATGCGCAATTCTGGATATCCACAAATAATCTATTCAGAGTAGCCGATCGCTGGGCCATATTGAATGATATTCATATACGCCGAAACAACTTTTTAGCGGACCCTAATTTTTATTTCCTTCGTGTTGGCGGCCAATTCTATTTAAATCCTAACCTTCGTTTAGCGACAGGCTATGCACACCTTTGGTTAACACCAACTGGGGATTGGGACAATTTTCAAAACGAGAATAGGATTTACCAGCAGTTAAGTGTGTCGAAACGTTTTGAAAAGATGAACGCCTTGTTCAGGATTCGCTTAGAGCAACGCTTTTTCAACAATGTCCAGGGTGGTCAGTCTTTAAATGACGATTTTTATTCCAACCGTATCCGTTTTCTTGTGAGTACCGGATTTCCATTTGTAAAGGATGGACGAACAGAGTTGATGTTGGCGAATGAAATACACTTAAATTTTGGTCCGGATGTGGTCTATGACACCTTTAATCAAAACAGATTGACTATTGGAATAAAACATAAACTGAGTAAGTATTGGAGTGTGGATTGCGGATATATGATGGTCTATCAGCAACTCCCTGTTGGTAATGTTTACAATTTGAATCATACCTTGCGCCTATTCTTTTATGGCAGCTTCGATTTTAGGAAAAATAAGGATTTACCATTCAACGAGATACGGCAAGCTGATGAGTAAAACAAGACTACTCTTTTCACTTTTTTATCGATTTAAGTTTAGGGTTAGGACAAATTACGGATAGAGTTAGGTTGCTTATTTTTTAATTTCATCGAATCACTTGAGTAAACTCGAGAATTCTCTTAAACAAAAAGTCCACCAATTTTTGGTGGATTTTGCGCTTGTTAGTGACCTGGCTGGGGTTTGCTCACTATTGTTCGCCAGACCAAGCGATCCCTTCCTGCAAATGCAAAATCAACGGAACAAGTAGTTCCGGTAATTTTTTATCTCTTCGAGATTTTCAAGCAAGCTCGAAATCTCTCTAAAATAAAAAATCCACCAATTTTTGGTGGATTTTGCGCTTGTTAGTGACCTGGCTGGGGCTCGAACCCAGGACCCTCTCCTTAAAAGGGAGATGCTCTACCAACTGAGCTACCAGGTCAAAATTTCACAAGGATTAAAGCACTTTGTTTTTATCCTTAGCGGGTGCAAATATACTATCATTAATTAATTTTTCAAGCCCATTCTTAGATAATTTTAGCATTTCTTTGAAATCCCCCATATTTAGTGGAATTTAGCCAAAATTTTTTATATGAATATTGTTCTTTTAGGATATATGGGGAGCGGGAAATCTACCGTTGGCAAGCATCTGGCAGAAGAATTATCTATGGAATTTATAGACTTAGATTCGTTTATCGAAACTAGTTTAAACGAGTCTATTTCATCTATTTTTAAACGAAAGGGAGAAATATACTTTCGTAAAAAGGAAACAGAATTGCTTCAGAAAGCTTTGTCCGAACACAATAATATGGTTCTTTCCGTAGGGGGCGGTACGCCCTGTTATGGTAGCAATATGGATGTTCTTTTGGCTGCTACACCCAATGTTTTTTATTTAAAATGCAGTATTCCTACCTTATCCAAAAGGCTTATTCAGGGTAAAGAGCGGCGTCCTCTGATTGCGCATTTAAAAAATGAAGAAATACCCGAATTTATTGGTAAACACCTTTTTGAAAGAAGTCCATTCTATGCTAAGGCGCATAAGACAATAATTTGTGATGAAAAGAGTACAGATGAAATCGGTAAAGAAATAAAAGCATATTTAGTTTAAAAAAACCGCATCGTCTTCTTTCTTAAATTCAACAATAATCTGTTCTTGTAAAGAGGTAGACAGAGATATACCTTTAAAATCTGCTTTTACGGGATATTTTTTGTGGTTTCTGTTTACCAAGACTGCTGTTTTAAGTCTTTTTAAGGGCGTTTTTAAAAAATGATGTACCCCATAAATTAAAGTTGTTCCTGAATTTAAAACATCATCCACCAGAACTACGGATTTATTCTTGTAATCTTCTTCTGGAATAGAGGTAGTTACCCCGCTCTTCAAAGGATTGCCTTTATCCATCATCACCGTACATAAAACAATTTCGGCATTGGTAATATCTTCTAAAATCTCCTTTAGTTTAGTTGCAAAATTAAGTCCGCCTCCCACTATGCCCGCTACAATAATTCTTTTTTCGGAAACATTGGACTCGTAAATTTGATATGCAATTCTTCTAATTTTATGTTGAATTTGTTCGTGGGAGAGAATTTTATTTTGCATAATAATCGGTCGCTTTATTTTTCAAAGATAAAAAACAGTTCTTTACCTTGTCTGGGTAGTATGGAGTTATAGGCTTCTTCTAATTTTTTTATTTTAAACTTTTTGCCAAAGCGAGTGCTGTATTCTTCTCTGGATCCTCCAAACGGTGGCCCGGATTCGGTCAAAGGGAAATCGAACAAAAGTCCTGCTATTTTTCCACCTGGCCGTAGTATGTTGAACATTTTATCGACATACGCCTCACGCAAATTGGGATGTAGGGCACAGAAAAAAGTTTGTTCCAGAATCAAATCAAATGAATCCACAGAAAGATCAAAAAAGTCGCCGTGAATTAGGTGGTTATTATGGATATCAGGAAGCTCGGATTTTATGTGGTTCAAAGGCTGTTTCGCCAAATCCACAACAAAGGTATTTAGAAATCCTTTTTGATAGAGATAAATTACTTCGTATCCATTTCCAGCTCCCGGCACCAGAATCTTCAGGTTCTTGGTACTTAGTTGATCTATATAAGCTTGTAAGGGGGGTGATATATAGCCAATATCCCAGCCTAATTCATTTTTTTTATAACGGTCTTCCCAATACGCTCTAGTCAGACTCATCCAAATAATCCTTTATATCCCTTCTGTCTTTTTTTGTTGGTCTTCCCACACCTTTCTTTCTGTAGTAGGCCTTACTTAAGTCCTGCATGGCCTTATGCTCAAATGCTTCTTTTGGAGTAGTATCTTTTCTGTAAATGTCGACCAATTTTGCACTAATTCGATTTGGGGGAATATCTAAAACCGTCAAAACATACTGAATTTGATTCTTTCGGACCTTTATTTCTTCTAAAGGGAAAACATCTTTAGAAGGTTTTACAACCTTCCCATTGACCTGTATATGCCCTTTTTTACAGGCTTCTGAAGCCATATTCCGTGTTTTGTAGTATCTGACGCACCACAAATATTTATCTATACGCATCGCAAGTCTAAATCTTTGTTAACTCCTTCTACAAAAATAGGGGAAAATTGTATCTTGCGCCCTTTAAAATTATCTCTATGAAGGAAAGGGTAGTCCTCATATTTACTTTGTTATTAATACTAACACAGTCTTGTAATAATGACGACAACAACACTATACCAGCAATTCCTCCTCGGCCTCTAGCAGAGGTAGAAGCAGAAAATGATGCGGAAATAATAAGTTATCTGGAAACCCATTATTACAATTATGAAGAGTTTCAAAATCCTCCTGCAGATTTTGACTATAAGATTGTTTTAGATACCCTTATAAAAGGGGATGGTAATATTCCATTAATAGAACAGGTTTCGACTAAGACCCTTGCAGTAGAATCATCGTTTTTCAATTTAGAAGAAGATGTTACGGTAAACCATACCTTGTATTATTTGTCAGCACGAGATGGGGTAGGAGGTAGCCCTACAGTTGCCGACTCTACTTTTGCGACTTATGAGGGTTCTTTGCTTTCAGGAGAAGTATTTGATGGGAGTACAACCTATTCCTGGCAATATCTGCCGTTTTTTCTAAGAGGCTATGCCGAAGGAATTACACAATTTAAGGTCGGTGAAAATGTTGCTACCTTTCCAGATGGAACTTTCGATATTGAAGGCAGCGGTATTGGAATAATGTTTATGCCTTCAGGTTTGGCTTATTTTAACAACCCGCCTCTGGGAAGTGGAATTGACTTATACGACCCCTTAATTTTTCAGGTAGGCGTGGGTCTTTATGAAGAGAATACAGATTACGATAATGATGGAATACCTTCCATTATGGAAGATTTAAATAACGATGGTGTATTATCTAATGATAATACGGATTTGGAGCAAGAACGTACTTCAGGATTTAGCTTTTTGCCTAACCATTTGGATACAGATGATGATCAGGATGGAACCCCCACCCGAGATGAGATTATTATCGATGCAGAAGGAAACATCAGTTTCCCGGATACTGATGGAGATGGAACTCCAGATTATTTAGATCGCGATAACTCTTAAGAGTAATATAAATATTGAAAAAACCACGCCATGCGTGGTTTTTTTGTTTGTCTTAGAACATATAAGACAGACTAAAGATTACCTGCTCGGGCCTAAGATCTACTCTACTAATCGGGAATTCAGTGATATTGGTATTAATAAAGGTCGCTTCATTGGAGCTAAATCCGCGTTCATAGCGTATTTCCAGACCTACCTTACCGAGGTTTATGCCCGCGCCAATATTTAAACCTGTCGTAAAATCGTTTTCTATATTATCAATAGAAATACCGGAGAATTTAGAGTTCAGGATAAACTGAAAAGACGGCCCAATAAATACATTTAAAAATCCGAAGAAGCTGTATCCTCCTAAAATCGGAACATCCAACTTATCTATCTTTAAGTCGCCATCTGAATATCCGGATTTTGTATGGGTGTAAACTAGTTCTGGTCTTAGATAAAATCGATTTCCTAGTTTTCCAAAAACACCTATATGGTAGCCCACATTGGCTTCCGGATTTTGAATTGCTTCGTTGATCGCTTGGATATAATCACCATTGGAACTGTAGTTTAAGCCCCCTTTTAAGCCAAAGCCAGACTTTTTTTGACCATAAGTAGCTAAACAGATACACGCAAAAATGGCCAAGAGAATTGATTTTTTCATAATGTCTCGTTTTTTCAAGGCATATGAAAATCCCAAAGAAGAACTAATTATGCCTTGCGTTCTAAAACCTTAAGAACGGCTTTTTCTATAGCTTTATTATTCAGGCCATACTTTTCCATCAATTGATCTGGGGTACCACTTTCGCCAAAGGTATCCTGTGTTGCCACAAATTCTTGCGGAGTAGGTAGACTGGTCGAAAGCGTTCGTGCGACACTTTCTCCTAAACCACCTAAATAATTATGTTCTTCGGCTGTTACTACTGCACCCGTCTTTCCGACAGAACTTAGAATTGCCTCTTCATCCAATGGCTTAATAGTATGAATATTAATTACTTCTGCAGATATACCCTGGCTTTCCAAATTCTCAGCAGCAATCAACGAAGGCCATACCAAATGACCTGTGGCTATTATGGTAACATCACTACCCTCATTTAGTAGGACAGCCTTCCCAATCTCAAATTTTTGATCCTCCGGAGTGAAGTTTGCAACTTTTGGTCTTCCAAATCTCAAATAAACCGGTCCTTCATGTTCTGCGATTGCGATAGTAGCCGCCTTTGTTTGATTGTAGTCGCATGGATTAATTACCGTCATACCAGGTAACATTTTCATCAGGCCTATATCTTCGAGGATTTGATGCGTTGCACCATCTTCTCCTAAGGTTATACCGGCATGAGATGCGCAAATTTTTACATTTTTACCAGAATAGGCAATCGACTGTCTTATTTGATCGTAGACTCTCCCCGTGGAGAAATTCGCAAAGGTACCTGTAAACGGAATATAACCTCCTATGGTTAGTCCGGCAGCTATTCCCATCATATTCGCTTCGGCAATACCTACCTGAAAAAAACGTTCCGGGTTTTCGTCAATAAATTCCTGAATTTTTAGTGAACCTACCAGATCTGCACATAAGGCAACTACCTTTGGGTTGGTGCGGCCTAATATGGTCATTCCTGCTCCAAAGCCACTTCTCGTATCGTTTTTACCTTGGTCTATATATTTTTTCATGGTTTTTGGAATTTGGTTTAATAATCACCTAAAGTTTCAGGATTTTGGCTTAAAGCAGTTGCTAGTTGTTCATCGTTTGGAGCTTTCCCATGCCAGGCATGTGTATACATCATAAAATCGACTCCATTACCCATTATGGTATCTAAAATGATACAAACTGGCTTTCCTTTACCAGTTCGCTCTTTAGCTTCTTCCAAACCTTTTAAAATGGCTTTGATATTGTTCCCTTCTTTTATCCCCAGTGTATCCCAGCCAAAGGCCTTGAATTTTTCTTCTAGATCGCCCATTGGGAGAACGTCGGCTGTAGCCCCATCTATCTGCTGCCCGTTGTGGTCTATGGTTGCAATCAGATTATCTACCTTGTTTCCCGCAGCATACATTATGGCTTCCCAATTCTGACCTTCTTGTAATTCGCCGTCCCCGTGCAGGCTGTAGACCAAATGGGAATCGTTATTTAATTTTTTTGCCAAGGCCGCTCCAATAGCAACCGACATACCCTGTCCTAGGGAGCCAGATGCAATTCTTACACCTGGTAAGCCCTCATGGGTGGTAGGATGTCCCTGAAGCCTTGAATCGATTAACCTAAATGTGTTGAGTTCCTCTACAGGGAAATATCCGGATCTCGCCAGAACACTATAGTAAACAGGTGAAATATGTCCGTTCGATAAAAAGAATAAATCCTCGTTTATTCCGTCCATTTGAAATTCCGGATTGTGGTCCATAACTTCATTATAGAGGGCAACCAGAAACTCTGTACATCCTAAGGAACCTCCCGGATGACCAGAATTTACTTTATGAACCATTCTAACGATATCTCGTCTAACTTGAGATACCAATTTTTCTAAATCCTTTTTATCTGACATAGTGATTTCGTTTAACGCGCTCAAAAGTACTAGCAATCTTTTGCTTGTACAAGCCTAGTTATAATATTTTATTAACGTAATTCAGCGCTAATAAACTTTATTTTTACCAGGGGAACATTTTGGCAGACACTTGAGTATATTTGCTGCTAATTATCCATTTTGAAGTTTAGACTACAACATACCGATCAAGGATCTAAGGCAAGGGCTGGTGAAATTACCACAGACCACGGCGTCATTAATACACCCATTTTTATGCCTGTTGGAACTGCGGCTACCGTAAAAGGAGTACACCAACGAGAATTAAAAAATGACATAAAACCGGATATTATTTTAGGGAATACCTATCATCTTTATCTGCGCCCGAAGATTGATATTTTAGAACAGGCTGGGGGCCTGCATAAATTTATGGGTTGGGACAAAAATATTCTGACAGATAGTGGCGGGTATCAGGTGTATTCTTTATCGGCAAATAGAAAGATAAAGGAAGAAGGGGTAAAGTTTAAATCACATATTGATGGATCTTTGCATTTATTTACTCCTGAAAACGTTATGGAGATTCAGCGATCTATAGGAGCAGATATAATTATGGCCTTCGATGAGTGTACTCCTTATCCTTGTGACTATCATTACGCGAAAAGATCTATGTCTATGACACATAGATGGCTTGACAGGTGTATAGAGCATTTAAAAAAACTGCCATATAAATACGATTATGAGCAGACTTTTTTTCCAATCGTTCAAGGATCTACATATAAGGATTTACGGATGCAATCTGCCGAATATATTGCTAATTCTGGAGCGGAGGGTAATGCTATTGGAGGCTTATCTGTAGGAGAACCTGCGGAAGAAATGTATGCGATGACTGAGGTTGTATGCGATATACTTCCAGAGGATAAACCGCGCTATCTCATGGGTGTTGGGACACCTATTAATATTTTAGAAAATATTGCTCTTGGTATTGATATGTTCGACTGTGTTATGCCGACTAGAAATGCCAGAAACGGGATGCTGTTCACTAGCCATGGTACTATCAATATTAAGAATAAGAAGTGGGAAAATGATTTCAGTCAACTCGATGATGCAGGTTTGACCTTTGTAGATGAAGAGTATTCTAAAGCCTACCTGAGGCATCTATTTGCTGCCAATGAGTTTTTGGGGAAGCAAATAGCCACGATTCACAACTTGGGCTTTTATATGTGGCTTGTTAGAGAAGCACGAGAACGTATCATACAAGGGGATTTTGCAAGTTGGAAAACGAAGATGGTTCAACAAATGGATAAACGCTTATAAGTATGACCATTATAGACCGCTATATTCTAAAAAGATATCTCGCCACCTTTGGCATGATGCTTCTGCTTTTTATTCCTATAGGGATTATGCTCAATTTGGCCGAACAAATTGGTAAAATGATTGATAACGAAGCTCCTTTGGGAGAAATTATCTTTTACTATATCAATTTCACCATATATATTGGCAGTCTTTTATTTCCTATTTTTCTCTTCTTATCCATTATTTTTTTTACATCCAAGCTTGCTAATAATACGGAAATAGTGGCAATTTTAAGTTCTGGTGTATCCTACAGCAGATTTCTAAGGCCGTATTGGATAGGTGCTAGTATCATTGCGATAATCATGTTTTTTATGGGAATGTTTATTGTGCCAAACGCCAGTGTAGGGTATAATGAATTTAAGTATAAATATCTCAAGAAAGGAAATAAAGATAGGATAACCAGCAATATATTCAATCAGCTCAATGAGAAGGATTATATCTATGTTAGCAGCTTTGATCCGGTAAGAAGAATAGGATATAATTTTACCTTCGAACACTTTAATGAACAAAATCAATTAGATTACAAGATTACTGCTGCCAATATTCGATGGATACCTGCAGACAGTATTTACAGACTGACCTCCTACAAAAAAAGAAAAATAAGAGGCGACAAGGAAATTATTGAATTGAAGCGTCGATTAGACACCTTATTTGTTTTTAAAATAGAAGATTTGACCCCGGTGAGCTATGTGGCCGAGACAAAGAATTTATTTGAATTAAATGAGTTTATCGATGAGCAGAGACGAAAAGGAGCCTCAAATATCAATACGTATATTCTGGTAAAGTACAAACGATGGGCACTGCCGATAACTGCGTTTATCTTAACCATTATTGGCGTGGCTGTTTCTTCAGTAAAGAGAAGAGGAGGGATGGGAGTAAATCTGGCATTTGGAATAGGTGTAGCTTTTATTTATATCTTCTTTGATAAGGTATTTGGCACTCTGGCAGAGCAATCTGGTTTCCCACCGCTGCTGGCAGTTGTTATCCCCAATGTGGCATTTGGGTTTTTAGGCTTCTATCTATTAAAAAAGGCAAAGCGATAGATTCTTTAACGGAACTGATGGCAGGAAGTTTCGCAGGATGAACAATACGAAAGTTATTTTTCTGAGAAGAAGCTATAATATTTTATATTTGTCGGCAGAATCTTTTGATAAACCCCCGCATTAAAACATTTCTATTATGGAGTATTTAGAATTTGAACTACCAATAAAAGAGCTTGAAGAGCAATTAGAAAAGTGTCAGATTATTGGAGAAGAAAGTGAAGTAGATGTTACTGAAACATGCAAACAAATTGAAAAGAAATTAGAGCAGACCCGTAAAGACATATACAAGAATCTCACAGCTTGGCAAAGGGTACAACTTTCTCGTCACCCAAACAGACCATATACACTAGACTATATTAACGCTATTTGTGGTGATACGTTTCTTGAACTTCACGGCGATAGAAATGTAAAAGATGATAAGGCCATGATTGGTGGATTGGGAAAAATTGGCAATCAGAGCTTTATGTTTATTGGGCAGCAAAAAGGATATAATACAAAAACAAGACAGTATCGAAACTTTGGAATGGCCAACCCGGAAGGCTATAGAAAGGCTTTGAGGTTAATGAAGTCTGCAGAAAAGTTTGATATTCCCGTGGTTGCTCTTATAGATACTCCAGGGGCATATCCAGGTATTGAAGCAGAACAGAGAGGTCAGGGAGAGGCAATAGCCCGAAATATTCTGGAAATGACACGTCTAAAGGTGCCAATCATCGTGTTGATAATTGGAGAAGGTGCCTCAGGAGGAGCTTTAGGAATTGGCGTAGGGGATAAGGTGTTGATGTTAGAAAATACATGGTACTCGGTTATATCTCCAGAATCTTGTTCTTCTATTTTATGGAGAAGTTGGGAGTATAAAGAAATAGCGGCTGAGGCATTGAAATTGACAGCGGCCGACATGAAGAAGCTGAAATTGATAGATGAAATCATCAGAGAACCAGCAGGAGGTGCACATAGTAATAGAGAAAAGACGTTCGAAATTGTGAAAAACAAAATCACAAAACACTATAAAGAACTAAAAAAGTTATCACCAAAAGAATTGGTCGAAGCGCGTATGGATAAGTATGCCAACATGGGTGTATTTAACGGTTAATCAGTACTTTTCATTATTTATCAATTTTTAATAAAAATCTATCCTAGGTTTTTTTAGGTTATCAACAGTAATTTGTAACTTATCAACAGGGTCATTGTTAATGACCCGTGGATATCGTATGAAACGGATTTAATGTTAACTAAAGGTTAATTGCATACTTTTACAGTTATGGAAAAACCCCGCCCTATTGTAGGCCATAAAATTGGAAAACCCTCCGTAATTAACTTGGAGAAAGGTAAAATCCCCCCTCAAGCTATTGATTTAGAGGAAGTTGTGCTTGGTGCTATGATGATTGATAAAAAAGGGGTCGACGAGGTCATCGATATATTACATCCTGATGTTTTTTATAAAGATGCGCACAGATATATCTACGAGGCTATTTTTAAATTGTTTGAAAGCTCGGAACCGATTGATTTATTAACCGTTTCCATGCAATTGCGGAAAGAAGAAAAGCTAGAGATTGTTGGAGGAGATTTTTACCTGGTAAAATTAACGCAAAAAGTAGCTTCCTCGGCACATATTGAGTTTCACGCAAGAATAATTTTACAGAAGTATATTCAACGTAGTCTAATCAAAATTTCCAGTGAGATAATTGAAGAGGCTTATGCAGAGTCTACAGATGTTTTTGATTTATTAGACAATGCAGAGTCTAAACTCTATGAGGTTACCCAAGGGAATTTAAAGCGTTCTGCAGAAACCGCCCAAAACTTAGTAATTCTTGCAAAAAAGAAGATCGAAGAGATTTCGAATCAGGAAGGCCTGAGTGGTGTTCCCTCTGGTTTCGAAAAATTAGATAAGTTAACTTCTGGTTGGCAACCAAGTGATTTGATTATTGTAGCGGCACGTCCTGGTATGGGTAAAACAGCTCTTACGTTGTCCATGGCGAGAAATATTTCTGTGAACTCCAATATACCTGTGGCATTTTTCTCTTTGGAAATGTCTTCGGTGCAGTTAATTACACGATTAATTTCTTCTGAAACTGGCTTGTCTTCGGAAAAATTACGAACAGGTCGTTTAGAAAAGCACGAGTGGGAGCAGTTGAATGTTAAAGTGAAGGCCTTAGAGAATGCTCCATTATTTATAGATGATACGCCTTCCCTTTCCATTTTCGATTTAAGGGCGAAGGCAAGAAGATTGGCCTCACAGCATGGAATTAAACTAATTGTTATAGATTATTTACAGTTGATGACCGCAGGAGGTAGCCAGAAAGGTGGAAACAGAGAACAAGAAATTTCTACTATATCCAGAAACCTCAAGGCCCTGGCAAAAGAACTAAACGTACCTGTAATTGCACTTTCTCAATTATCCAGAGCTGTTGAGACCAGAGGAGGAAGTAAAAGGCCTATTTTATCTGATTTGAGAGAATCTGGAGCAATTGAACAGGATGCCGATATTGTTTCTTTTATTTATCGCCCAGAATACTATAAAATTGATGAATGGGACGATGAGGAAAGAACACCTACACAAGGGCAGGCAGAATTTATTGTGGCCAAACATAGAAATGGTGGATTAGATAATATTAGGTTAAAGTTTGTAGGGCAATTAGGTAAATTTGATAACTTAGACGACTTTGACTCTCCTTTTGAGTTTCAATCCAAGATGAATGTGGATGGAGATAATCCATTTATAACAAAGAACCTTCCAGATGCTAACCAAGCTTTTGGAAGCTCCATGAATGGTGATTTTGATTCCGATGACAATGACGTACCGTTTTAGAGGGAAAGAGGTAGAAAGAAATAGCTTCAGCGCTTTTTTTTATATCCTTCTTTTTGTTCTATTCTTGTCACTTCCTTTGACCTCCAGGGCTTCGGCAATATTGATTCCCATGGATGCCGAAACGCAAGAGAATCATTTAAAAGCATATGGTATTACCTATTGGATTCTGACGAAACAACAGAAAGTACAATGGTTGTTAAATTACAGGGGAGGATCCTTTCTCCTGCCTGATGGAGAAGTTATTCGAAGAGAATGTAAGATTCGCGGCGTCAGTTTTGAAGTGCTCACAGACGGGCAGGCACAGATGATATTGGATGAGATAAGTAGCCCATCCAAGAATCAGGAATCTGTAATCCTGGAAAAAGCTCCTAAAATAGCAGTTTACTCCCCAGCTAATAACCAACCTTGGGATGATGCCGTTACCATGGCCCTGACCTATGCAGAAATCCCCTATATAACGGTCTATGATGAAGAAGTATTAAGTGATAAACTGGTTTTATACGATTGGTTACACCTACATCATGAAGATTTTACGGGCCAGTTTGGAAAGTTTTACGGGGCATACCGGGCGGCACCTTGGTATATTGAGCAAAAAAAGGAGGCAGAAGCATTAGCGGCAAAATTAGGGTATAGTAAGGTTTCAGAACAAAAACGTGATGTTGCCTTAAAAATCAGGAATTACGTGATAGGTGGCGGGTTTATGTTTGCTATGTGCAGTGCGACAGACAGCTTTGACATAGCATTGGCTGCCGATGGGGTGGATATTTGCGAGCCCATGTTCGATGGAGATCCGTCTGACCCTAATTATCAGAGCAAGCTTAATTTTTCCAAGACCTTTGCCTTTGGCAATTTTACCCTGGAAAGAAATCCCTTGCGCTATGAATTTTCTTCTATTGATATGACTACAAAAAGAGGAAACGTGCCTAAGGAGTCCGATTATTTTACTCTAATGGATTTTTCAGCCAAATGGGATCCCGTTCCGACTATGTTGTGTCAAAACCATACGTCATTAGTAAAGGGATTTATGGGGCAAACTACTGCTTTTAACAGAGATGAAGTTAAGCCGACAGTTTTAATTCTTGGAGAAAATAAAATAAATGGAGAGGCCCGATATATTCACGGAATAAAAGGAAAAGGTTTTTTTACCTTTTATGGAGGGCATGATCCGGAAGACTACCAACACAGGGTAGGGGATCCAAAAACAGAACTCGAATTGCATCCAAATTCTCCAGGGTATCGACTTATTTTGAATAATGTACTTTTTCCTGCTGCCAGAAAGAAAAAACAAAAAACCTAGTCGACTGCTGTAAGCAGTTGTTCTAGTACGACCTCCACACCGTATTGATCGTTAGACAGGGTTTTGTATTTGGCGGCTTTCAAGACATTTTTATGTGCATTTGCCATGGCAAAACTGTAATCAGATAGGGCCAGCATTTCCAAGTCATTGTTGTAATCTCCAAATACCAAAGTTTCCCTGGGTCCAATACCATACAATTGTTGTAGCTTGTCAAGGGCATAACCTTTATGCGCGTTTGGATGGGAAATGTCTACCCAGTTCTCACCAGATACTTTCACTTTGTAACTGGGTTGAAGGTTCTCTACCCAAGGGTAGATATTTTTTTCAGAACCATCGTAATGGTAAACGGCTATCTTTATCACTTCTTCCACAACATCCTCCAGAGAATTGGTTGTGACATATTCAGAATAGTATTCTCCCAGTGTTTTCAAGAACCTATCATTTTCTCCATTTACATAGGCATTGTGCTTCCCACATAAAACGGGATGAGCTCCCTGTATCTGGTGTACCGTATGGAGTATACTGTTTTTCCCTTTAGGACTTATAGGAGTAAAGACAATTTCTTGACCTTTGTCCATAGCGAAACCACCATTTTCAGCAATGATAATTATTTCATCTTTAATTTTATTTAGCTTACTGGCAATACTGTCGTATTGCCTGCCACTTGCCGCTACAAAAAGAATTCCCTTCCTCTTAAGTTCTTTATATAACTCAAAAAATCTTGGGCTAACCTCATGTTCAGAATTTAGGAGAGTTCCGTCCATATCGGTAACCACCATTTTTATATTAGATAAGTTCATAGGTATATTTGTAGAGCGCAAAGGTATTTTATATGTTCAGATATCCGGTACTTTTATTTAAGTTTTACAATAATTTAATAGTATGAAGATTCATCAAAGAGAAATAGTTTTAAAACCATTTGACCGGGGTTTTCATTTAATTACTTCTATAATTACCTCTCAAATGCCAGAAATAGGAAGTATTAAAACGGGGTTTTTGCATGTTTTTATAAAGCATACTTCGGCAAGCTTAACCATAAATGAAAATGCAGATCCTACAGTTCGACACGATTTTGAATCGCACTTTAATGTATTGTTTCCCGAAAATGCAGCGTATTATAAACATACCTATGAAGGTCCGGATGACATGCCAGCTCATCTGAAGTCTTCTGTTTTAGACAGTTCTCTTCAGATACCTATAACTGATGGTGCCTTAAATTTAGGAATATGGCAGGGAATTTATTTGTGTGAACACAGAGATTTCGCCAATTCGAGGTCTTTAGTGGTCAGTTGTATGGGGATTTAAACGAAAAAACCTCAATGGTAACACCATTGAGGTTTTAATAGCGAGATATTTTTGTTTTATTTTACTTGGTCCACAATTGCCTTAAAGGCTTCTGGGTGATTCATGGCTAAATCGGCTAGAACTTTTCGGTTCAGCTCAATATTATTAGCTTTTAATCTTCCCATAAATTGCGAATAAGACATTCCGTGTAATCTGGCTCCTGCGTTTATACGGGTTATCCATAGGGCACGGAAAGTTCTTTTCTTATTTCTACGGTCTCTATAAGCATATTGCATTGCTTTTTCAACCGCATTTTTGGCTACTGTCCAAACATTTTTACGTCTTCCAAAGTATCCTTTGGCTTGCTTCATTACCTTTTTTCTTCTGGCTCTAGAAGCTACTGAATTTACTGATCTTGGCATTTTTTAAGTCTTTTTTGTAGTAGGCGGATTATTTTAAATTTTGTAATCGCTTTACGGCCTAACTCCATGGTTAATACTAATTACCTAAAGGCTGCTATTTTAAGCACAATTGTCCTTTAATGTTATCCACATCAGCATCGTGAACCAATGTTGAATGTGTAAGTTTAAGCTTACGCTTTTTTGATTTCTTCGTCAGTATATGACTCTTAAAAGCGTGCTT
>CAZWPZ010000041.1:0-14842 GCA_964636005.1 uncultured Eudoraea sp. | reverse complement strand
GGTAAACAACCACTTGTTTCCATAAACAATAGCCCAATATCATTAGAAGGATCTGATGCCTGCTGAAAAAATCCACCACTCATCATATCGTGGCCCCTTGGTTCAAACATCAATCCTTTTCGAATCCAATCAAATTCTCTTAAGAAATGTTGTCTCTTCTCACTCATGTTTCTTCCTTGCAACTTCGGAAATCCTTCTACAATTAGTCGTACTGGATTACCACAAGTATGGGCGTCAATACAGGTGAAAATATGTTTCGACATATACTTTTATATCTTGGAATTGGTGTAAGACCCATTGACCAGCCTCAGAAGTTCTAACGGATTATCGTCCTTTAGGGCGTCTGGCAATAATTCTTGAGGCCAATTTTGAAAAGAAAAAGGGCGCACCCATCGTTTAATTGCCGCCGTGCCTACAGCGGTAAACCTACTATCGGTAGATGCAGGAAAGGGTCCTCCATGAACCATAGAAGGACAAACTTCTACTCCAGTTGGGACACCGTTGTAAATAATTCTTCCAACTCTTTGGGTTAAGGCCTCTGTTACCTCGTCGTACTTGCTGATTTCTTCATTAGTTCCCAAAATAGTTCCGGTTAATTGTCCTTCCAGTTGATTTATTATGCTGCATAATTCATCCATATCTTCACATTCTACAACAATAGAAAATGGTCCAAACACTTCTTGATGAAGCTTGGGGTTATTAGAAAAGTCGCTTCCCTTTACACTCAGCACCAGTTGTTCAGCAAAATAAGGCTTGGTTTCGGTTGAGGTTGTACTAATTTTGGTAATCCCTTGTTGAGACACCGCAACTTCCTTTCCTTTTTCATAATTGTCATAGATCGTTGGGTGTAACATGCAGCTGGGTTCAAGTGCTGCTATTTCTTTCCCAAGATTTTCCTTAAATACATTCAATTTGTCGCTTTGGAGACCAATAATAAGACCAGGATTTGTACAAAACTGACCAGCACCCAACATAATGGAAGATGCGTATTGGGCAGACCAGAAAACGCTTTTTTCTTCTAAGGCAGATGGTAAAACAACCACAGGATTAATACTTCCCATTTCGGCAAATACTGGTATTGGTTCTTGCCTTTGATTTGCAAGATGGTATAATGCGGTTCCTCCTTTAATACTTCCGGTAAAACCAACAGCTTTAATTGCAGGATGCTTTACCAAGGCTTGCCCTACTTCTATTCCGCTACTATTTAAATTAGAAAAAACACCGTTTGGCATTTTTGATTTTAGCACAGCATTTAAAATTGCCGAAGCAACAAGCTCTCCCGTAGCTGCGTGCATGGGATGGCTCTTCACAATTACAGGACATCCTGCCGCTAAGGCGCTTGCAGTATCCCCCCCTGCCGTTGAATAGGCCAAAGGAAAATTACTGGAACCAAACACCGCAACTGGTCCCAGAGGAATAAGCATTTTTCTGAGATCGGGCTTGGGGATAGGTGAACGTTCTGGCTGAGCAGTATCGATGCTGGCTTCGACCCAGGATCCATCAAGTAAGGCGTCGGCAAAAGATCTTAATTGTCCTACTGTTCTTCCTCTTTCTCCTTGAGCCCTTCCTGCTGGAAGTCCTGTTTCCTTTGTGTAGGTTTCAATAAGTGTGTCTCCGAGCAGTTCTATTTCATCGGCAATGGATCTTAAAAAATTGGCACGCTGCGAAGGGGAAGTGTTTTTGTACTCCATAAAGGCATTTTTAGCAAGTGTAGCAGCTTCATCAATTTCGTTTAAGGTTGCCTCATAAAATGTCCATTCATTTTCTATCCCGAGGACAGGATTAAAAGTATGGTATGTTTTCTGACCTTCTGAAGATCGGTTGTTTCCTATTAAACTTTTTCCAGTAATCATTATGATGCTTTTATGAGATTTTAGTAATGGTTTTTTTCAACTTTTAGATAGTTGGGCAAAGTTGGTCTATTTTGTACTCCATTGTTGATGATTTGAAGAACTCGCAGACGTTCGGCCCCTCTCAAAGGCAGCCTTGGAGCCCTTACTATTTCTGTCCCAATACCTGTAGCTACCTCGGCTAATTTTATGTTCTGTACCAATTGGGGACTTATGTCCAATTCTAGCAAGGGTAAGAACCACCTGTATATCTCAAGAGCCTGATTAATCTGACCTGCTTGGATAAGTTCGTAAATTGCTACTGTTTCTTTTGGAAATGCACATACCAATCCGGCAATCCACCCATCAGCACCCATCAGAAGGCTTTCCATACCTAGGGTGTCAACCCCGGTTAGTACCTTAAGTCTGGAGCCAAACGTATTTCTAAGCCTTGTTATGTTGGAGATATCTCTTGTAGATTCTTTTACTGCTTCGATGTTATTGCATTCCAATAATTCTTCGAACATATCTATGGTTACCTCTATCCCATAATCAATCGGGTTATTGTAAATCATTATAGGTAAACTGGTGCTTTCTGCAATAGCTTTCAGATAGGTAACTGTTTCATAGGAAGTAGCCTTATAACGCATAGGGGGTAAGACCATTAATCCACTTGCACCATTATCCAGGGCATTTTCTGCTGCTTTAATTGCACCCGCCGTAGACTGTTCTGCGATATTCATGATAATAGGAATTTTCCCTTGAACATAATCCACTGCAGTTTGTACAAGAACTTTCTTTTCATCATCCGACAAGGTGCTGGCTTCACCCAGAGTCCCCCCCAGCACAATGCCACTGACACCAGCTTTTATCTGTGCCTTTAGATTTTTTCTAAACATGTCGATATCTAAGGTATCCTTGTCCGTAAACTTTGTTGTTAATGCTGGCATTACACCTTTCCATTCAAATTTCATAAACGCTCGATTATTATATTTACTTATTATTTTTTTATACCACCTATTTACTCAGTAGTATCGAATTTATAGATGGTTGTAGACCTGTACGTTTCTTCTGGTTGTAGTAAAGTGGATGGAAATCTTGGCTGATTTGGTGAGTCCGGAAATGACTGTGTTTCCAAACAAAGAGCTCCCCGTTTCTTGTGAGGTTCCCCATTTTTACCAGAGGTGCTACCGTCCAAAAAATTACCGCCATAGAATTGAATCCCAGGTTTAGACGTATAAACTTCCATTATTCTTCCTGAAGTTGGTTCGGTAACACGAGCCGCCAAAACAAGACCTTCTTTATTCTTTGGTGTATCATTAAGTACAAAATTATGATCATAGCCTCCGCCTGGAATCATTTGTTCATGATCGCTGTCTAAGTCCCGACCTATCGGTTTAGGATCTTGAAAATCTAATGGGGTTCCTTCCACACTTTCCAAAGTTCCTATTGGAATTAAACCTGCGTCGACCGGAGTATAATATGCAGCATTTATATACATGACATGGTCATTTACATCTCCTTTGCCTTCCCCTTTAAGGTTGAAATAAGAGTGATTGGTTAGGTTGACGACGGTAGGTTTATCCGTTGTAGCTTCGTATTCAATTTTTAATTCATCAGAATTTGTTAAAGTATAGGTAACCATAACATCGAGATTTCCAGGATATCCTTCTTCCATATGTGGAGATACTCTATGAAATTTAATTTTGTTGGACCCTAACATTTCTCCATGCCAAATAACACTTTCAAAACCAATTTCTCCTCCGTGTAGGTGGTTCTCACCGTTATTTAAAGCAAGCTGATATTCTTTATCGTCAATACTAAACTTTCCCTTTGCAATTCTATTTCCATAACGACCTATAACAGCTCCAAAATTGTTTTTTGGAGTATCCATATAGGCATCTATAGTCGGTAAACCTAAAACGATGTCTTCCATTTTACCTTCTTTATCCGGAACATGCAATGCTATTAATCGCTGGCCATAATTAGTAAAGTCTGCTTTTAGTCCGTTGTCATTTACAATAGTAAAGAGGTGTAGACTATCTTCACCAATACGTTTGGAAAAACGGGAAGCTTCTATTGTATTTTCATAGGTGTAGGACGGTGTTTTGGAGACATCGTCTTTCTTTTGTGGTTGCTTACAACCGATAATACAGAAGCAGAAGAAAAGCAGTGAAAGAAGAAATAATCTATTCATAATTTCAAATTAAATGAGACCAATAAAAGTAGGAAAAACTTATAATCTAATTGGTTTTGAAATCAAGTAAATTAAAATAATCATTCATCTTCTAACCAATATTTAGAGCAACTCATCCATTTAATAGGAGTTGCTGATCAAATTATCCTTATTTTTAAAGATGCAAAAATGGACCCTATTGATTGTCTTAATGGTTTTGTGGAACTCAAATGAGATACAAGCTCAGGTAGAGGAAGACAAGGTGTTACATTTTGCTGCTGGTGCTGTAGCTGGTGGTGCGGGTGCTTTAATCGCCTCAAAAATTAGTAAAAGAAATAGATTCTGGACGGTAACTGGGGCAGTGGCTGGTAGTCTGGTTGCAGGACTTGCCAAGGAAGCCATCGACAAAAGCAATGGTGGTGAATGGGACAATGGTGATGTTGGGGCCACAGTGTTGGGAGGTGCTGTAGTTGGGGTGAGCATAGAATTATTTTCTAAAAAGAAGGGGAAATACTACGTAAAACGCGATAAAAAGAAGAAATCAAATCCTCAGAGCAAGGATGTTTCTTTTCTAAGTAACATTAAAATTTATTGAGCGAACTTAAAAGTATTTAGAGGGATTTGTCTACCAGTCGTTCTGCCAAAGCCAAAGCACTAAGTGTTGTATTTGCATGACTGCTTGTAGGAAAAACAGCGGAGCCAGCAATCCAAACATTGGATGTCCCCCATACTTTGCATTCCTCATCTACTACTCCATCTTTACTGGATTTCGACATTCGCATTCCTCCACATTGATGACTCGTATCTCTAAATGTATTTAGAAAGTTACTATTAGTAGGACTTATCTCTTTAGCAATTTCCATTTCAGCAACACCTAACTCTTTCAGGTATTTGTTCAGTTCCACGGTCATATCATATACCGCTTTAATTTCATCACCGTGCCAGTCCCAGTGAATGTGAACTTTATAAAGCCCATTTGGTAATTTTTCGTCCTTGGAAATAGTTATATATGAATCTTTAATAGGGATTTGTTCTGTTTGTACGATTACATGGGTGCCTTCATCTGCTAACCTATACACTCTTTTTTGCAAGAGTAACTTGGTAGACAATTGGAAAAGATATCCCTTGATTTTGTTTATGTTTTTGACAAACTGAACTAAGTTAGCAGTAGATGGATTAACTCCGAAGTTTCTGATATAACTTCGAATATCATTGATGACGCTTTCGTACTTTGAATAGTATATAAAAAAAGCAACAGCTCCATTATTCAGCGTAGCCCTATGTTGGTCGTTAAATACAAATCTCTGTTGTACTCTTGTTCCATTTATTATTCTTTCTTCAAAGAGATCCTTAAATTTTTTGGAATTTTTTATGGTTAATTTACCCACCTCACCCTTAAGATGGTCTTGAAAGTATTGTCCAATATGTGGGTTGGTTTTCCATGGAACATTCTCATTAAACTTAGTAGAAAGAAAAAACTGATTTATTCCTATGGTACCTGAAGCAAAAATAAACTCAGTGCCTGTTATTTTAAATCTATTTCCATTTGAAGATATACATAGTAATTTCTTGGCACAATTGTCGTCGAATACAATTTCATAAGCAGTAGAATGCGTAAGAATGTTGATGGATTTACTTTCAATTTCCTCTTTGAAAAGACGAGAGAAATTTTGACTCTTGTGTTTTAGGGTATGGATATAGGTGCTTTCCAATTTGTGCTCCCCATTAAGAGTGCTTTTAAACTTGGAGTTGTAGTACTTTTTTGAAGGTATTTTTTTAATTCCCAAGGCCGCGTAAACCTTTTGGTAATACTGGCTGACTTCACTATAAGAAATAGGCCATTTCTGATCCGGCCTTTCAAAATCTATTGGATCGAATTCGACCAAAGCACCATACCAAGCTACACTGGTGCCACCTATACCGGAATATCGACTGTTAATAGTTCCCTGGTGTTCTTTTCCGATACTTTGAGAAGTCTTTTCATTGCCTTCAGATAAAGGATATTTCCCTCCAGTTTCTATAATAAGTATGGATTTATTTGGATGTTTTTTTCTCAGCCGTGCGGCTGTATATAAGCCGATGGTTCCTGCGCCAATAATTACGAAATCCGATTGTAATAAATCGGAGGTCTCTTCGAAATAGTTGCCATCAAAAATCATGACTACATTCGGGTTTATGGCTGGTTCTTAAATGGTGCAGGAAAACAAGAACTAAACTTTTATAAAATGGTAGTGGAAGATTCAGGACATATAGGGGAGAAATTAGAATTTGGCTATGCCAAAAAAGCCCCTTTCTAATTTGATTATTTAGTGGATTCAATGGTTCGACTAAATACATATACCTTCAAATTTTATAAAAAATTTTGTTAAATTCAATGATTTAACGAAAAAAAACCATATATATTTATTTTTTTGCTAAAAAAATAAGAATCTTTTGCTGGAATGGGCCATAGAACGTTTATTCACGTTCTTAAAATTCTAAGTTGCTATGGCAAAGTAATAAGCTACGAAGCTTTAATTTGGCAATAAAAAAGAGGTAATCTTCCTAGTTACTTTAAATAGAATACTCATAACCATTTCTTTCGCTTAAAGTAATATCCCATTCCCAAAAAAATGAGAACCATCACTCCCCACAATAAAAAGTAGCCGTGTTTATACTGTAGTTCAGGCATGTTTTCAAAATTCATTCCATAGACGCCTGCGATAAAACTCAGTGGGATAAAGATTGTCGCAATAATGGTAAGGACCTTCATTACCTCATTCATTCGATTGCTAATAGAGGTCATATACATATCCATAAGACTCCAAATTAATTCTCTTTGTAAATCGATACTTTCGTTGACTTGTATAACATGATCATAAAGATCTCTAAGGTAAACCAAGGTACTATCCGATAGAAGACTCTGATCTACTTTCATCATTTGGTTAACTACATCCCGCAAAGGATAGACAGCTCTACGAATTCTTAATATTTCTCTTTTTAATTTGTGTATGTCCTGAACCAAGTCATTATTGGAGTCTGTATTAAAAAGGTCCTCCTCAAGAGTTTCAATTTTATCACCCATTACTTCCATAAGACTGAAATAGTTGTCTACAATGGCATCGATCAGCGCATACAGCAAATAATCGGCCCTCATGGATCTGATTTTGCCTTTACTTAGTCTCAGTCGTTCACGAAGTTCGTTGAAAACATCGCCATCTGCTTCTTGAAAACTAAGAACATAATCATCTCCCTGAATAAAACTGACCGTTTCAAACTTTAGGTTATTTCGCTTATCAAAGTAGAGCATCTTAACAACAATAAAAATGTACTCTGGATGCTCTTCGAGTTTTGGTCTTTGTTTGGTATTGGCTATATCTTCCAGAACCAGAGGATGAATCTTAAATTCTTTTCCGAGATTGGCGATCTGTTCTATGTGATTTAAACCATTAATATTAATCCAGGTGATGGTTTCATGATTTTCATAAGAATAAACTTCTTCAAGATTTTTGATGCGTTTTTCTTCGAATTTCTCTTTATTATAGTCCATAACATCTATATAAAGATCCTTTTTAGACTTGTTCCCAACATAGGAAATTGTACCTGGTGGAAGTCCTGTCTTTTTCATAAGAGTCGAATGGTCCATTTGCTTTTATTTAATACGTACCTATACAATGTAAACTATTTAAGATAGCATTACAATGCCTTTCCTAATTATTTTAAGGTTGTAGGCTGGGCCTGAATTATTGTTACTATGCACATCAATGAATTTATTTATCTTGTACGAATTAATGCTTGTTTGGATCCCTTTTAAAGTTTTTAATTAGGTGCCTATAAGCCATATAACACGGAATATAACGGGAAAGAGAGTTCCATGAATAAATCAAAACAATTCTTATGCTGTGATTGGGGGACATCTAATTTTAGACTTTTCCTTGTCAATAGTAAAGAATTTGAAATCATTGGTTCCATAGAAGAATCGAATGGTATCTCCCGCATATACAAAGATTGGCAGCAAGCAAAGACGCAGTCACAAACCGACTTTTTCAGATCGTTTTTACAGGGAAAAATTGCGGACCTATCGAAACAATTAGATCTAACACTAAATTCTTTAGATGTTGTTCTTTCTGGTATGTCATCATCTACCATTGGTATCCAAGAGGTGCCGTACAGTAATTTGCCTTTTGATCTAAATACGCCACAATTAAATATAAATTGTCTGGAGCGATCAAAGGAATACACCAATAGGCTTTTTATAATTGGTGGTGTTAAGAGTTCTAATGATGTTATTAGAGGGGAAGAAATACAGGTATTGGGTATTCGGGACTTTTTAGACTTTGATAAATCCCTGTGTATTCTGCCGGGGACGCATTCCAAACATATCTTTATTAGTGATGGAAAAGTAACTTCGTTTCAGACCTATATGACTGGAGAGATGTTTTCACTTATGTATAAAAATAGTATTCTTAGCAGTTCTTTACTTGAAGGAGATATAGGCTTTGATTCCAAGTCATTTCAGGAAGGCGTGCTGGAGGGTTCCAGAAACAATTTATTGGGCAGTTTGTTTAAAGTCCGGACCAATGATATTCTTAAGAATATGGCAGTCAAGGCAAATCGATCTTTTTTAAGTGGATTGCTGATTGGTGCCGAAATTAGTTCCATAGGTACTTTTCAAGGTTCCGTAGTTCTAGGAGCGAATAAGCTATTAGGCCCTTTATATACTATGGCATTAGAATTATTACATCCCGAATTAAAGCAGACCTATATTAATGAGGAAACAATGCAGAAAGCGATTCCAAGGGGGCAGCTATTTTTAATGAGTACAAAAAAAGAATACCTATGACACACTTTTCAGAAGCACTTTTTAAGCAAGTACCTGTGGTAGGTATTTTAAGAGGATATACCTTAGAAGAAGTTCTGCAGATTGTAAAAATCTACAAACAGGAAGGGTTCACCAATATTGAAATTACCTTAAATACGCCCAATGCATTACATATTATTGAATCGCTTTGCAGCTTATATGATGGGCAGTTAAACATAGGTGCAGGTACTGTTCTGACAAAGAAAGAAATAAGTGAAGTGGTAGCGGTTGGAGGGCAATTTATAGTTAGCCCTGTGGTCGATATTGAGATGATAGAAGACTGTAAAAAATTAGAAGTACCCATATTTCCTGGGGCATACACCCCTACGGAGATATATAATTGTTGGAAAGCTGGGGCCAGAATGGTAAAAGTTTTTCCTTCCAGAAATTTAGGACCGGAGTATATTAAGGATGTTTTGGCACCTTTAAATTCTTTGGAACTTATGCCCACAGGTGGGGTTACTATGGAAAATGTACAGGCGTATAAAGATTCAGGAGCCAAAGCGTTTGGAATGGGAGGATACTTATTTAAAGAGGTACTAATTCGTGAGAAAAAGTGGGATGCATTGGCGGAGCACTTTAGGGCATTTAAAAAAGCCTTGGGCTAATCTGCCCTGTTTCCGATGGAGAAAATCTCTGTGTAAACTTTCTTAATTTTATTGGATATTTTGATAAATTTATGGAGTACCTAATTCAATATGATTTCCTTTTTTCGAAGAATCCGGAAAGAATTGTCCTATAATTCTCAATTTCTAAAGTATTCCAGATATGCCTTAGGGGAAATTTTCTTAGTGGTGGTTGGAATTTTGATAGCACTTCAAATTAACAATTGGAATGAAGAGAGAAAGACAAAAATCGAAGAAGAAAAAATACTTCTTTTAATAAGAAAAAATCTAGAGTTAGATTTAAGAAATTTAGAAGGGAATAACCTGCAAGTTTTAAAACAATCTATTGAATCCTCCTTTGTAATAGAAAATCAACTTAGTAAGTGTACTTCCTATAATGACTCGTTATCTAGTCATTTTAGTAAGATTCCTCGTTTTTTTATTCATATGCCTAATACGTCGGCTTACGACAATCTAAAGGCAACGGGGTTTAATCAAATAAGGAATGATTCACTGCGCGAAAAATTTCAAAGATTGTATCAGTTTCATTATCGTCTTGCAAATTATCAGAACGATATAGGCGTAGCCAAATTTCAAAATAGAATCGTCGATTTTTATTTGGAGAACTTTTACGACTTTGTTTTGGGAAAATCTGCCATACCTAGGGACTATAAAACGTTATGTTTAGATGATAATTTTAAAGAACTTCTCAAGTACAGCAGACGTGAAAAACAAGAACAGTTCCATAAGAGGCGCAGATTAGCTCAGGAAACCAGAGCGATTATCTCTATGGTAAACATGGAATTGGATACAAAATATCCTTAAATATATTTTTTATTTGCTACTTATTGTACTTCAGTTTAATTAAATTGTAGTTGTTTTATTATGCAGCACTATGATATTAAATTCTAAAGTCCCCGAAGGAAGACTAGAAGATAAGTGGCGCAATTACCAATTGAAGTCTCAATTAATAAATCCAGCCAACAAAAAAAAATTAAAAATAATTGTTGTAGGATCTGGTCTGGCAGGTGCAGGAGCATCTGCTACTTTAGCTGAATTAGGCTATGACGTTGCCTGTTTTTGCTATCAGGACTCTGCAAGGCGGGCTCATTCAGTCGCCGCGCAAGGAGGAATAAACGCTTCAAAAAATTATCAGCACGATGGGGATAGCGTTTACAGGATGTTTTACGATACCCTAAAGGGTGGTGATTTTAGATCCAGGGAAGCTAACACCTATAGGTTAGCAGAGCTCTCTGGCCCACTAATCGATCATTTTGTACAACAGGGGGTCCCGTTTGCAAGAGAATATGGGGGTACCCTGGTCAATAGGAGTTTTGGTGGGGTACAAGTCCAGCGTACGTTTTATGCGAGAGGGCAAACAGGGCAGCAATTACTATTGGCAGCTTATTCCCAATTGTATAAAATGATTCGCAGGAAGAAAGTTACTATGCATCCTCGGACCGAAATGCTAGACTTGGTTGTAATTAATGGGAAAGCTAAAGGGATAATAGCCAGGGACCTGGTTAGTGGGTCCTTGCAGAGACATAGTGCCGATGCTGTGGTGCTGGCAACGGGGGGTTACTCCAGAGTTTTCAGATTGTCTACAATGGCTATTGGGTGTAATGGTAGTGCGATTTGGAAGGCACACAAACGGGGAGCATTTTTTGGAGCTCCCAGTTTTACCCAAATACATCCAACGGCTTTACCACAAACTAGTGATGCACAGTCGAAGCTCACGTTAATGTCAGAATCTCTTAGAAATGATGGACGTATTTGGGTGCCAAAAACAAAAAATGACCCTAGGAAAGCTAATGACATTCCTGAAGAGGATAGGGATTATTATTTGGAACGCAGGTACCCGTCTTTTGGGAATCTGGCTCCTAGGGACATTGCGTCGAGGGCAGCCAAAGAACGGATTGATGCAGGCCATGGTGTAGGGAGATTAAAAAACGCGGTATATCTTGATTTTAAGCATGCCATAGAAAGGTTTGGATTAGAAACCATAAAGGACCGCTATGGTAATTTGTTTTCTATGTATAAGAAGATTACAGGAATTGATGCCTATTCGGAGCCTATGCAGATATCTCCTGCGGCACATTTTTCCATGGGGGGTTTATGGGTAGACTATGAATTGATGACAACTATTCCTGGCTTATTTGCGATTGGAGAATGTAATTTTTCCGACCATGGCGCAAATCGATTAGGGGCCAATTCTCTCTTGCAAGCTAGTGTAGATGGTTATTTTATCTTACCGAATACTGTTAATAATTATTTGGCCGATGAATTAAAGGAAGAACAACCCACGTCAGATCATCCCGAGTTTTCTAAAGTTGAGCAAGAGGTTAAGAAACATATTGATTTGTTACTTTCTGTTCAGGGGACTAAAACAGTAGATCATTTTCATAGAGAATTAGGCAAGGTAATGTGGAATAGTTGTGCGATGAGTCGAAGTAAAAATGGGTTAGAAGAGGCCATAACAGCAATAAAGAAAATTCGTCAAGACTTTTGGCAGGATGTAAAAATCAATGGCTCGGCAGATGAATTGAATCCGGAATTGGAAAAGGCTTTAAGACTGGCAGATTTTATAGAACTAGCACTTTTGATGTGTACCGATGCTTTGGATCGTGAAGAGTCTTGTGGAGCTCATTTTCGTGAAGAATACCAGACTAAGGGCGGAGAGGCACTCCGAAAAGATCAAGAGTATTCCTATGTGTCTGCCTGGGAATATAAAAATGGCGACTTTACCCTACATAAAGAAAATCTAGCATTCGAATTTGTAAAACCAACGGTTAGAAGTTATACCTAAGCGCATATGAAAGTACTATTTAAAATCTGGCGGCAAGAAAATAATCTTAAAAAAGGGAAGCTACATGACTATGAAGTAGAGGGTCTTACGGAAGACATGTCTTTTTTGGAAGCCTTGGACCATCTTAATGAACAAATTGTTTTAAGAGGGGAGAAAGCAATTGCCTACGAATACGATTGTCGAGAAGGAATATGCGGACAGTGCGGGTTGTTTATTAACGGTAGGGCACATGGTCCGCACCACCATATGACTACTTGTCAATTGCATATGCGTAGTTTTAAAGATGGTGACACTATTGTTGTAGAACCATGGCGTGCAACTTCATTTCCGATTATAAAGGACTTAATTGTAGATAGGTCCGCCTTAGACCGGATAATTCAGAATGGCGGGTATGTTAGCTCAAAAACGGGAACTGCACCGGAGGCAAATGCCATTCTTGTTTCAAAGGAAATCGCAGATAGCGCTATGGATGCTGCAGCCTGTATTGGATGTGGCGCCTGTGTAGCAACTTGTAAAAATGCTTCCGCTGCATTATTTACTTCAGCCAAGATTAAGCATTTAAACAGCCTTCCTCAAGGTAAGGTAGAGCAACACAGAAGGGTATTAGATATGACCCATCAAATGGATTTAGAAGGCTTTGGAAGTTGTACTTTCACTGGAGCGTGTGAACTGGAATGCCCGGAAGGGATATCTATTGTTAACATTGCGGAGATGAACGGGAGGAAAATTAAGGCAGAATTTAAAAACTAAGGTAGTAATCCATTCTTTGAGTCATAAAAGGATTGTAAATGGTATGGTTATTACAGCAAATAACGCAATTGTAAAAAAGGTCCTAACTAATTAGCTAGGACCTTTTAAATTGTCAATTAGGCCTCTAGTTTATTTCGCGAAGCAACCGCTGCTCCATAAACTACAAGACCAAAACCTATTTTGTTTATGGCGTCACCAATGTTGTAGATTACATCCATGTTGAGCCCTTCAAATATGCCATCATACCATCCGGTGGTACCTGCCATATATCCTATAGGATAGATTGCCCATCCTACTAATACAAACCAGCATAACATTTTGTGTGCTTTCAAAACGGATCCACCTGCCTTGACAGCAAGTTTTTTGGCTGTCCCAAGCCAAATCTCATAAACAATGTAGAAATAGGCGATTCCTGAAACAAGCCCCCACAATGCTGGTCCTGTGCCAGAAGTGTAAACGGCTTCTCCAAAATAACCAGTTACTAGCATAACCACGGAGGCAGCGATTAACCTCCACATTAAGGATTTTTTTGCTCCTGCCACTACGAGTATTAGATAGAATTCAACACACATTAGTGGTACGGTAAGAACCCAATCTACATACCTGAAAAAAGTTGGTGACTCTCCAACCGCTGCCCAGTAATCGCGCATATACCAATAGTGCACTGCCGCAATAAAGGTAATAAGTCCAGAAACCAGGATGGAGGTTTTCCACTTCTTGTCGAAATCATTCATTGAGAGAAAGAAAAATGCTGAAGCGGCCATCATGGCCATACAACCTACAAAAAAGGTAAATCCAACATAATCGTTTGTTGCCATTTTAGAAACATCTGCTAAAAATGGCATGTTTAGTAATAAGAATTTCATAGCTATTTATTTTTTTGTTTAATCAAAACTATAATTAATTAAACAAACAATTCTTAAAAAATGTATAATGTTTTTGCGTAATAGTTAAACAAAATATAGATTTATCATCAATATGAAAAATTGGATAATCGTAGGAACTTTTTTTTGTCTTTGGCTAGCGACGTATTTTTCTGAAGGAATACAAGCTGTGTTGGCCTTTGGTTCTATAGCTACTGTTGGGTTGCTTCATGGAGCAAACGATATCAATATAATTCTGCGTGGTTCTAATACATCAAGAACCAACAGAAGTAATTTAAAAACTATTGGAATCTACCTAATTATCATCTTATTGGTTATTGGGTTATTTGTATTTATTCCTGTATTTGCCCTAAGCCTGTTTATACTATGCAGCGGATACCACTTCGGAGAACAGCATTTAAAGAATAAATTAGACCATCCTCCTAAAGGCGCTTCCGTTTTTTATATGGTATATGGGATGACTATATTAACCATGATTTTTTATGCCCAGTCACAAGAGGTAATCCCAATAATATCCGAATTCATTGGATTTTCACTAACTGAGGAATTCTTTAAAAGCCTCTTTATTTTGTTTTTGGGTCTGAATATTCTTGGGTTTCTTGTTTTCAAGAAACAACTAAAATACAATGTGTTGCAAGAGTTTTTCTTCTTGCTTGTCCTTTTTATTGTGTTTAGAACCGCGAGTTTGCTTTGGGGGTTTTCCATATATTTTGTTCTGTGGCATAGCATACCTTCCATAAAGGATCAGATCGGTTTTTTATATGGAAAGCCCAACAAGGAATCTTTTAAGAAATATTGTAAAGCGTGCTGGCCCTACTGGATAGTCTCTATTATTTCTTTGGCTATAATCTATTTTCTTTTTAACGGCAATGAGGCTTATTTAAGTAACATACTAATAACGCTTTTGGCCGCGATAACCATTCCACACATTTTAGTAATGTCCAGATTAGAA
>CAZWPZ010000040.1:0-21249 GCA_964636005.1 uncultured Eudoraea sp. | reverse complement strand
ATCCCTCCTTAAATTAAAGATAAGTGGGACTCGTAAAGGTGTAAATGGATTTGCCCATACCAAAAGCGTTCCGGGTGCCCTTTGTTCCATAAAAATCAATTTCCAATCGTCATAACGGAAGGCTGTTAAGTCTCCATCGTCGGAAAAATAAAAAATTTCATGTCTGGGACTTGGTGTATTCATAGGGTCTTTTAAATGGTCAATAAGATTATACCCATCCAAATGAATTTTATAATTTCTTCCTAGAGCCTTTGAGGTATATCCGTCTAAAAGATCTTTCTTGATATCGGTTTTACCCGCGGCAGCAACAAAGGTTGGTAACCAATCCATATGATGTACAATACCATTGCTAATTGATCCAGGTTTGATAACACCAGGCCAACGCACTGCTGCGGGGACCCTCCAACCACCTTCCCAATTCGTATTTTTCTCCCCTCTAAAGGGAGTGGCTGCTGCATCTGGCCAAGAATTATAATGTGGTCCGTTGTCCGTGGAATAATGAACTATCGTATTATCAGCTATTCCTAACTCATCAAGAACTTTAAGAAACTGTCCGATATGCATATCGTGTTCTACCATGCCATCTCCATATTCATCCTGACCAGAGATACCCCTTAACTCAGGTTTTACATGAGTTCTGAAATGCATTCTTGTTCCACTCCACCATACAAACCATGGTTTACCAGCTGCCGTTTGTTCTTTGATATACGCAATGGCGGCGGCTACAGTCTCATCGTCAACAGTTTCCATTCGTTTTTTGGTTAATGGACCTGTATCCTGAATACTCCCATCTGCACTAGATTTTATAACCCCTCTTGGGCCATAAGTCTCTCTAAACGTCCTTCCATCTGCCATAATCATATCGCCAGGATAGTCCTCATTTTCTGGTTCTTCCTCAGCATTCAAATGATAGAGGTTCCCAAAAAACACATCAAAACCATGGTTGGTAGGTAACATCTCATCCCTGTCGCCAAGATGATTTTTACCAAATTGTCCCGTAGCATAGCCCTGATCTTTTAATAAAACTGCTATTGTTGGATCTTCTACCTGCATTCCTTCTTTAGCTCCCGGAAGACCAACTTTTGACAAACCGGTTCTAAATACACTCTGCCCCATAATGAAGGAAGATCTGCCCGCTGTACAGGATTGCTCTCCATAATAATCCGTAAAAAGCATTCCTTCCCGAGCTATCCTGTCAATATTTGGTGTTTGATACCCCATCATTCCATTAGTATAGGCGCTGATGTTAGACCGACCAATATCATCACCCCAGATAACCAAAATGTTAGGTTTTTTCGATTGAGCCATACTTCCTATTACTATTAATAGGAGTGCTCCAATGGTAAATACGTGTTTTTTCATTAGTGTTAGTGTTTTCGTTTTTTCCTGTTTTTCTCCAATAAATACAATACCTAAATACAATTTCACGAGCACTTTAAATCTAAGGTACTCGAACTAGCTATAAGACAATGAATCGCCCCTATTATAGGACCTGACTACAAATAATATAGTGTCAACTGTCTTACTGCTTAAACATCCGGGAATTGAAAAACAATTCCAAGTGTAAATTGTCTAGTTTAAGGTTGTTTACTTTGGTGGGAGAATTCCAAAGATGTTAACAAGATAATGAAAAAAGGGTAATTCTATACGCTCGAATTAAATTTATGCTAGAATAAAGCCCATTGAAAAATGAAAGTTGTTTGTTTCGAAAATCCTGCTTTTTAAAGCTGTAAAATATCTAATGATTCCTTCTAGTCTTGAAACCCTTTAACCATGGTATCTACATACTTGGCAGCTGTTTTATATGCCTCTTTTGGGTCGGTTAAACTTGAAGTAACAACAGCGACCAGCTGGTCTTCTTCTGGCTCATCCAGATTGTAGAATACGGTCTCTAAAATATAAGTTGTAGAAGTGCTCGTAGTAGAGGAAACCGGAACATAACCGGTATATCCACCGTAATAAGGTCCGTAAGCATAGGGAGTCCTATAGTAATTGTAAAACCCTCCATAATATCCAGGATAATACCCTCCAAAACCTACTCCAACACCACTACTTGAAGTGGTAGTCTTTTGCTCCTTATCTTTTACAGCAACTACCACAACCCCATTATAACCTTCACTGTCTATAACACTTTGCACCAATGCCACGCGTTCTTCAGATATCTCGGTATTGGCATAAACTTTCGGGAATTTTTTAAAACTTTCTGTAGCTTTTATACCGGCAGCATTTAACTCATTGGCCAAAGCTTCTTCAAATGCAATTCTTGATGTATTGTCGGCCGTTCTTGCGAATACTAAAACATTTTTCTTCTTAAACTTTGAAATTGCCTCTTCGCTACCTGTCCATGAATCCAGAACTTTAACGCTTCCACAACTGTGTATAATAATAGAGGCAACAATAAGTGTGATTAATGATAAAAGCCTTTTCATAAGTGTTCGTGTTTTTAGTTTAAGAAGCTGCAATCTACTAAAATATGTTAACTATTCTATTAGGCCTAACCAACTATTTTTTACTTAAATGCCCATAACAAAGCCAAACGAAAGCCTGAGGCCATCGTCTGAATTAAAGAGTCCGAGATTCGCTTTTATCATATCGACAGCATTTACAAAAAAGCCACCCCCTACAGAGGTATTCCATTTACTTTGGTTAAAGGAGGGGTCCAAAACCAAATCGTCGCTTACCCATATTCTACCAAAATCAAAGCCTCCATAAATCCCTATCTCTATGGGTAATATGGCAGTTTTATATCGCTTAAAATTAAATAATACATCAGAACTTTGATAAAAAGACGATTTTCCAGTGAACCGTTGGTTTCTATATCCTCGTAAACCATCATCTCCACCAATACTTGCAGCTTGGTAGAACTCAAAATCGTCTCCCACTATAATATGGGCTTTGGATTTGGTATCGAAGACCAATCTCCCATCTGAACTGATTTTATAGGTAAAATCGATACTTGGTTTAAAGTATCCAAACGAGTTAGAATTCTCGATATTGGTGGTATATCCTGTGATAAACTCAAATTCCATTCCAAAGGTTGGAAAGGTCCTATTATCGCTATTTGTATACCGATAGGACCCTTCGGCACTAAAGAACTTGTTCCGAACCTCCTGAGGGACTATAGACGAAAACAAATTGATATACCGTCCTTCCGTCTTATCCAACTCAATAGCCTCATATCTTGTCCCGATGGCCAATTCTCCTATGTTATCTCCTCGCCATATAAGACCTGCATATCCCATCAGCAAACCAAGCTTCACTCTATTGTAATCCAGGTTAAATTGTTCTTCATTCAGTACATTAGGATTGGGAGTAGAATTACCGTAACCGAAGAAGTTGATACTATAGTTTGGACTGGTGAGCCTTCCTTTGACATCTAAATTCCAGCCGCCAATTATATGCGCAAATTCCCCATTATACCCAAAATCGAACCCTCCGGTTGACGTGAATAAGGCCGCAGACAACCTATGACTAGATGTAAATGGATTCCTTTCAAAACCATAGGTTTTAAAGGTATCAACTAGTCCGAGTTTTAAGCCGTCATCTGGATTTGCGCCAACGATTGGGACTAGGGTATTGGTGTTGTATTTAGGCTTGGTATAATCGTAATTATTACTCTCATAATCGTCACGAAGATGTTTCTTTCCTTTATTAGTAAGCAGTGTATTCGGTTTACTTTTAAAATCATAAATATGGGTCTTATTTCCCTCTACAATTTCATAAACATCATTATTTGCCCCACCTATGAGTCGTACAGGCACTGTTTTTTTCCCTTTACCAGTAACACGAAAATAATCATCGTCATCTAAACCGTAAATCCAAATCTCTTTGGTGTACTCTTTGGTATATTCTCTTTCGTGGATGACAGGTCCTTTTTCGCCTTTTTTTATTCTATATGCCGTTACCTTGGTTACTCCAGAATCTTTCCTCTCCACTTCAAACCAATCGTCTTTATCTGTGCCTTTTATTACTGCGTACTTGCTAAGTACTTCGTAATATGAAGAGGCAATTTTATTGAGATTTGTCCTTCTTCCCCTTAGTTTCCGTTTAATATCTTCGATGGTCTCATTCAATAGTTCCGGAGGTATACCATTGAAGGCTTTTTCAATTACTTCGTCTGTAATATTGTTTGAAACATAGGATGCTTGGGCCTGCCATACATCCATGCCAGAATTTTGAATTAGGGCTACATCGAGAATATAAGGGTTAAAGTTACTCCATCGAATGGCCTTAATATCCACGTCATAAGAATTAAGTAATCTGGTCGAGGCTGCCAATGTTGTGGCCATTCCTAGCATAAAGCCATCGTTCATTATAGAAAACGCCTGATCTCTATCTCTAGGCACAGGTTTGTATATTGTAGTATCATCTTCATCGAAAACCGCCCAGCGCCATTGATCCTGATGTCTATCCCAATCCCCTATGAGCATATCAAAAATTCGCGCTCGAATATAAGCTTCCTCATCTATCCGGTGTTTCTCGTTCTTTCGAAGCTTTTCCATCATGTCGTAGGTGCTTATCATTTTATTGGCAAATCCGAAACTTGCCTTATCCCCATGCCCGTCGTCGGTGCGTTCTTCTATCATATATAAAGCATCCCCAAAATCATCATTAAACGCACCAATTGCATTCTGTTTTGGAACATAGAAAAGTTTTGGATTAGTATGAAAAATACCAACTGCATCAGACAATTCTCCTGTAATAAACGGAATATAGGGATGATCTCCTGTAAATACGTCCAGTATTAAATCCTGGGTTGCTGTATTATCAAATTCTTCCTTTACATATTGATCTTTAAAACCGACCGACTGGATATAAAGAAGGGCATTCTTTCTCATGTCTCGCATAATAAATTGTTGCCCTCTTTTATTCTCCAACCGTAAGGAAGTAGACTGATGGCCTCCTCCTCTTCTTAGTGGCACTAAACCACCGTACAAAGTATCCAAATCTACAGTAGGTGCTTTAACTGGTGTACTGTATACCTCTCTATATCTTTCTCCCCACAGCCATTTGTAAAAATTAGACTTTGTAGTTTCTTCTTTTGAATAAATGGACGATTCTACAAAAGGAGGGAAATCCTTTTTATAATCAGCAATAAACTGTTCCTCCTCCTTATGAATTATGGATTCAAATACAACTTGCTTCTCCTTGGATGAGAAAAAAGAAACCTGTGAGGATCCGTCTTTAAACACAACCAGTTTTGCATACCCTGGCGTCCCATAACTGAATTTACCCCCCTCAACATTTCGTGTTGGCGTAGTTTTGGAACCAGCTCCACTAACTATCTGCGGGAGGTTAGCCTCCACCAAATATTGGAGGCTGTGCTCATGGCCAGAAACAAAAACGATGCGGTCGTTTTCTTGGGATAGGGTTATTATTCTATCTCTAAATTCATCATATCGCTTGTGCTGAATATCCGCTGGTGATACACCCCCAGATCTGCGCAATACATTTTTTAATGTTCCTAAAACTGGGATTGGAGTCATATGTTCTTTAACAGAAAATTGCCCTCCATGGGGTCCATTGGTAAAGAGAGGGTGATGCAAGGCAACCACTGTGGTTTTCCCTCTTGCTTTTTTTATCAAACTTTCATATTCATTAAAAAAGCGATTGCGCGTTCTAATCTCACAATCATCGTTTAGGGTTGGGTGTTTGTCCCACTTGGTCATGTACCATTCTGTATCCACAATGATTAGTGCAACCTCATCGCTAATGTCTACCTTTCTTATCGGACATCCATTTTCTGGAAGAAAGGTGTTTTTCCCCAGACGATCTTCTATATACTTTTCCTGTCTTTTTAAGCCTACTGGTCCATTGTTATACCAGTCGTGGTTCCCCGGAATAAAAATCGTTCTCCCTGCAAAGTCTTTCACTGCTGATACTTGTACATTTAGTTGATGTTCTGCAAATATTCTTCCTTTCCCATCTTTACCGGGCAATCCTTTTGGATAAATATTATCTCCTAAAAATAGAGCTGTTGAATTCTTATCTGCCTTTGCCAGCTCTTTGCTAAAATCCTGGAGCGCAATGGACATGGAATCTATAGGAGAATTGCCTGCATCTCCTATTAAATAGAAGGTGTGTTCTATTTCTTTCTGGTTGGCTTGTGGAGGTTGTACCTCTTCGCTAATTTGAAGATTATATGTAGCACAGGAGCCAACTAGTATCAAAACCAATAGTATTAAAAATGGCTTTAGGTGTTGTATCACAGGTTGTATTATTTATTTAAACTCTAAGTCGGATAATATTGAAGAAATTTACTAAAACAAAACAATAGTTAGCCCTAAAGCTAAACTTTCGAAATTCATTCTTTAAAGGTAAGGCTTTCTACATTCTTTCTTTGTCTATTACGTCGCAGCTAAATTATCTCAGGTAGTTTGATTTCAAATTTTATTATTTATTTCAAGGACATATACTTAATTCGTATTTTAGATTAATAAACCATATTTATGTCTTCAATCCTTGAGAAAACGGAATCTTTCGCAACCGATCTATTGCGCTATAAACTAGATCCAAAATATCTATATCACAATTTAAGGCATACACAAAGGGTGGTTAACAGTGCTGTTGAATTAGCTGATGCTAGCAATTTATCTGAAGAAGATAAAGAAGTGGTCCTTATTTCGGCCTGGTTACATGATGTTGGATATACAAAAGGGCACACGGAACATGAAAAACTAAGCAGTGAAATAGCAGAAGAATTTCTGACCAGAGAAAATTACCCCAATGATAAAATTCAAAAGGTAAAATCTCATATAATGGCTACTGTAATGGAGCATAAACCAACCGACATTTATGAAAAAATTATTCGAGATGCAGATGCTTCTCACTTTGCACAGAAGAGTTATTTAGAAACCTCAGAGCTACTGCGGGAAGAGCTCGCTTTACTTGGTATTGCCAATATGTCCGTAAAGGAATGGCTCACAGAAAACATAAATATGTTCCGTATTAAGCATCACTATTACACGGATTATGCAAAAACGGAATGGCAGCCGAAAAAAGATAAAAATTTAAATCGTTTGATAAAAAGAAAAAAAACGATAAAAAATATTGCAAAAAAAGAGGCCCTTAAGGCGAAGTATAAAAGCGAAAGTCCAGACAGAGGAGTACAAACCCTATTCAGGGTAAGCTTAAAAAATCATCTAACCCTGAGTGACATTGCTGATACCAAGGCCAATATCTTGCTTTCGGTAAACGCCATAATTATTTCATTGGTTTTAGCCAACCTTATTCCAAAATTAGACAATCCTTCCAATGCCTACCTGATATATCCTACGGTAGTGTTTTTGGTATTCAGCGTTACCTCTATGGTTATGGCTGTTATAGCCACACGTCCCAATGTAACCAGTGGTGAATTCACTAAACAAGATGTAAACAATAAAAAAGTAAATCTACTTTTTTTTGGGAATTTCCATAAAATGAGTCTTGGTGATTACGAATGGGCCATCAAGGAAATGGTTAAAGACAAAGAGTATATTTATTCTTCTCTTACTAAAGACTTGTATTTCCTAGGTTTGGTCCTAAACAGAAAATACAAAATCCTATATTGGACCTATACTATATTTATGGTAGGAGTAATTATTTCAGTATTGGCTTTCGGAATTGCATTTCACCTGTATGGTACTCCTTAGGACAACAAAAGTTGCTGTATCAATCCAATTTTAATTCTTCCATTAAATCTTCGTAGGTAAAGGTTTTATCTTCTTCCTTATCTGTCTTATACAGTATTTCTGCCCGTATGGCCTTTAACCCAGAAACTCCTTGTAACCCCTCCAATTCTACAATCTCAATATTATTTGTGAAATAGCCTTTAGCCTTCAAAAAAGAAATATAGCGCAGGTATTCTAACTCGTCCTTTTTTTGTGAATAAACTATGGCCAACTTTCCCTTTTGCGTAAGGCGTTCCCTTGTTCCCTTAATGGTAGATTTGTCAATACGTTTTTTTATTATCTCGTATCTGGCATTGTAGGTTCCATCTACATCAAATCTCTTCTCGTCCATCCTAAATCGAATAGATAGGGAAGTACTATATACCAAGATTAGTGATGCTACATCCAAGGGCACTTCCAATTCTGGCTTTAAGCGATAATAGCTGTTTTCCATTTCACACATTACCTGAATTTGCCACAACCGCAGATTATTGAGATAAAGCATGTCAAAAGCTTTGTTTCTAGCTATGGAACTCCCGATATACATGTTGTGCTCAATACCATCTGTTTTGTAGCGTTCGTAGAAATGAGGAAACATCTCCTGAGCCTTGTCTTGGTGTTTATCAAGAATGGAAGCTAACTTCTTATTAATCTTCATCACACTCTGATCGTATTGCTTTCTGTGGTCATAATACGAATGGGTCTTTTCATCTATGGAAGCCTCATAAGATTCGATTAATTTTGCTATCTCTTTATCAATAGCCTTTAAATGTTCAAAAACTGGCACAATATCCGAGTTAACAAAGTCGTATATAGACTGTTCCATGTTGGAATAAAGTGCATCTTGAACTTCTACCATATACTTTTTAACTCTAAAAGCCAGTTCTTCATAAATAGGTAATTTATAGCTCTCAGAAGTAGCTTTTAATATATTTTGAATATGAGAAAGCTGAATTAAAAGGTCTCTTTGAATAGCCGTGTTTCTAGCTATAGACGAATCGCTAATATCTATTTGACCATAAAGAGGATACACCTCTTTAAAGATTATTTCTTTAAACAGAGGCTGTTTCCCATCTAAACCATCTACAATGAATTGCTTCGCCTCTTGCTCGAACCTCCAATGGACCGACCTATGTACAGCGGTACATTCGTTTTGAATAATGGCATCAATTAAGTTTTCTTCTTCAATTTTTGAACGAACTACTGCTGCCACAATATAGGGCATAACGTCATCTAGTTTAGTGGCATTAATACCATTCAGTTTGTTCTTTTTAGTAGAAACAAGTTCCAAAACCCCTAATAATTCTCCCTCATTGACAATCGGCGCAAAGATGGCGCTCTTTATTCCTTGTTCCGACAAGGTTTTGTAAGGTGCCATCCCTCCAGAAATTTTATTGGCCTTTTCCACATCCGATATAGCAAAATAGGCCTTCTCTTCGAGAAGTTTTTCAGAAGATCCCTCGCATAGCAGCGTATCGCAATTCTCCGTATTCGCATCTTTTAGGAGATAGCTTTCCATTCCATTTCCGAAAACACGTTCTAATTGATTCTCTCTGGAGTTATACGTCACAAAACCAATTTTCAACTCCCTGATTTTAAAAAAGGATTTAAAGGTTTCTTGTAAGTCCCTGATGAAATTCTCACTTCCCCTCTTATCACTAGATATTAGTGCTGTTTTAATTTCAGAAATGGTATGTTCTGCAGTGACATCAAACATGTTCGAAATAACAAATCCCTTAGAAATAAAGCTATTTGGCGGAATCATTTCCTTCCATAAATCTAGATCCTCTGGGTTTTCTAGTAGTCTGTCTACATCTTCCTGTGTAATATCCCGCGATAGAGCCGTAGGAATTATTTCAATAAAATCTGCATTATAGAGTATTCGATAATGTCTCATTATACCATTGGCATCAGGAATATCATAGAAATAGGGTCTGCTGAAGTCTAATTGATAGCCATAATGGAAGTTAAGAATCACAATACAAGCCATTATGTAATCTATACCTTCTTCTTGATTTCTTAGAAATGGGGTATAGTCAGTACCAGCGTTCTCTACGATTTTCTTAAATCTGGGAGAAGCATTAAAAAGAACATTATAGTAAGGTAAAGAAGCTGTTTTTATTTCATTATGACCGAGAACTTCTGAAAAAGAATCTTGTAAGATTACTTTTATTACATCTTCGTACTTCGTCAATAATGAAATATCTGTAAATCCTTCTCTTAGTTCAGGATATGGTTCTTGAGCTTTTAAAACGTGTTGTGCTTTCGAAGCTAAATACGTATCCGTACTTTTTGCCATTTCATCATAACGTTGTAATAACTTATCAAAACTGATAAGCATTTGTAATGGCATTTCTTTGTCTTTAGTTCCCATCATGATAATAATAGTCTACAAGAATTGAATAAAATTACAAAAGAATTCAAATACTTTATGTTAAGGAAATTATTACGTTATTCGATCCTTTTTTTAGATATTACACAGAAATTGGGTAAATGACATCCTCGGAACGATTCACCAATGCTTATAATGGAGCGAGAAAAGTGTATTTTGACGACACGTCCAAATTTATATTTTTCAGTGATTGCCACAGAGGAGACAACACTTTTGCAGATGAATTTGCTAATAATAGAAACATCTATTTCCATGCTTTAAAGCATTATTTTAAAGAAGGATTCTCCTACTGCGAAATTGGCGATGGAGATGAACTTTGGGAAAACCTCAATTTTAAATCAGTTTTCGAAGCACATAAGAATATCTACCTGCTTTTAAAAAAATTTCACGATACTTCAAGACTCTACATGATCTATGGGAATCATGATATGGTTTATAAAGATCAGGAGTACGTCAAAAAAAATCTTTATACCTATTATGAACCCAAAGAGGAGGAAGAATCAAAACTTTTGGACCAACTAGAGTATAATGAAGCTATAATTTTAGAGCACAAAACGACTGGGCAACAACTTTTTTTGACGCACGGACATCAGGCCGAATTCATGAATTACCACGGTTGGAGGATAAACCGATTTATGGTAAGGGTGCTATGGAAACCTCTCCAGGTTTGGGGAATCGCAGACCCCACCAGTCCTGCCAAAAATCACAAGGAATTAATAAAGGTTGAGAAACGAATAAAGCGCTGGATCGTAAAAAATAATATGCTCCTAACTATAACAGGACATACGCATAGACCAAGATTTCCAGAACCAGGAGATATACCGTTTTTTAATGACGGAAGCTGCGTGCATCCCAGAAGCATTACTGGAATAGAAATTGAAGATGGCACTATTTCTCTAATAAAATGGCAAATTGCCACCAAGGAAGATGGAACGCTCCAAATTGTGCGCGTCCTTTTAGAAGGCCCTCAAAAACTCGCTGCATATGCCATAAAAAAGAATTGATTCTAAACCACCGAACTCACATTTGGTCGATGACAAAGAATCAATTCCCTTCAAATAGCCGCAGAACTATTGAATTAAAAAATTAATTGGTATACTATAAGGAACTTTAACTGATTTACCACGTTGCATTCCAGGAGTCATTTCAGGAAGCGATGCTATAATTCGATGTGCCTCTTGCTGCAACATCTTATCTGGCCCTCTGGTTCTGATGCCTTCTACATAACCATTAGAATTAATCATAAATTGCACATAAACTCTCCCGTTAATACCTAATTCTAGAGCACTTGGAGGGTATTTAAACTCCTTTCTAATGTGTTCCTGAATCATCCTTTGGAAACATTCCTTTTTTGCTTCATTCCCATCTGCGCTTTCACATCCCGGAAAAACTGGAACATTTTCGATTATAGCAAAAGGAACTACAACTTCTTCTTCAACCTCGTCAACCTCTACATCGTCAACAGCTATGGCTTCTTCAATTACAGATTCTTGACTAGTCTCTGTACTCTCTATCACTGTTTCTTCTATTTCCTCCGAATCCTCTACAATTTCAATCACTTCGGGGGCCGCGGGTGGTGGAGGGGGTGGGGTAGTTCTAAGGACTTCTGTCACTGGTACATCTTCTTTTAAATCATCTACTGCTTGAGCAATCTCAAGTGTAGTTACGTCTTTAGGATACGTTTTGTATTCTAGTGCACGCCAGGTCAAAAATAGAACGACTGTAAGACCCATTACAAAATACAGTCCGCTGTTTCTATTTAAATCTACTTTAGGGTTTTTCTTTACTTGCATGACTATTTGTATTAACTATTACCTAAAATTACGTCAAGAAAATTACGAATTATATGATATTTATCAGTTTATCATAAATTTTTCATAAATAATTAGCAAAAAAAAGCAGAGTTTCTTAAAACTCTGCTTTGGCACTAAAAATAAAATATCTCTCGCTAGGTGACTTCTTCCATAGATTCTAAAAGGACCTCATCGAAATTTATTCCTTCTATAGGAACAATCTTCTGCTCAACTGGGTCCCAATCTATTCTTCTTCCTAATTTATAGGATAGTCCTGTCATATGAGCGGTGATTGCTTCATCAAATCCTTCGTCAATTCCGCAACTAACTTTTCCTCCATTACGAGTGCTACTTAGCCATTCTCTTAGGTGTAAAAATGTAGAATCCACTCGAGCTCCATTAATATAGGTCCACATTAAACCTTTATCGGCAAAATATTGGGAGGTGGCAGACGAAACAGCATCGGGCACACTTGCTCCCGGATTATACTGATACATAGGGACACCTTGACTCATTCTTCCCTCTTCTAACATGGAAGCATATTTAGTAGATCGCTGATCTGGCCAAACCGTCAGTCTATTTCCCAATTCCATAGTCCCATCATGACCCATTAAAATGGTTGGTCTGCTAAAACCATTACCCAGTGTAGCACTATACACGAATGTCATGCCTTTTTCTTTTCCTGCCTTCTGACTACTTCCAGTACTAAAATTTGGAAATTCCATATTCACCTGCAAAACATCAGGAACATTTCTCCCGTCCCTATGTGTATAAATCCCTCCGGATGCGGTTATGGAATTAGGAATTCCCATTTCTAAAACACAATTTAGTCGATCATAGTCATGCGTCAGCAAGTCTCCAGACAAGCCAGAGCCATATGCCCACCATTTTCTCCATCTAAAGAAATGATTCTTATTAAAAGGAATTTTTGGAGCTGTGCCCAAAAACTGATCCCAATCTATTGTCTGTGGTGTAGCCTCTTCTTCAATATAATAATTCCATGCTCCGTTGTCATCGTTCCTATTTGTATTTGTTTGCACCAGAGATACATGTCCCAGAACCCCTTTATCAACAATATCTTGGGCTGTTTGAAAACTTAGAGTTTGTCTATGTTGGTGGCCTACCATAAGAACCGCCTTGGAGTTACGAGCGGCATCTCTGAGCTGATACGTTTCTTCAATAGTATGAGTCATAGGCTTTTCAACATAGGCATGAACTCCATTATTGAGAGCATCTATTGCCATCGGAGCATGCCAATGATCTGGTGTCGCTATTATCACAGCATCTACTTTTCCGCTCCTTATCATGTCTTTATAATTCTTAAATCGCACAACCTTTACATTGTCGTCTGAAAAAGAATCAATAACTCTTTGTGCTCTTACATCGTATATATCACAAACAGCGGTCAATTGCACGTTTAACTTATCCTGATTTTGGAAATCCTTTAACCTACTGTGCTTAGGATCCGCTTCAGCTGCCAATCGCATTTCTTCAAGCCATTCTTTTGTTGCAAATCCTAAAGCTCTGCATAATTGCTCTCCCCGAATACCAAATCCAATTATCCCGACCTTTACAGGAGAACCATCAATAGCCTTAACAGCAGATGGCAGAGAAGGTTGAATATTCAGTTGTTCTAGAATTGCAGATCTTTCTTTATTTTTTGAGACGGCATTGGATGCACCTGCCCACCAGACTGCCCCGAGTATAGGAATACCTCCCAAGCCTTTTAAAGCATCTCTTCTTGTCCACTTCATATCGTTTCAGTTTTAGGTTGATTTTTAGTAAATAAATAGTTTAAGCCAAAGTATTGGCCTGTTGGATATTTAAAGAGAACAAGACATCCTGCAAGTTCCACTAAGTTCTTATTAATAAACCAATAACTACCCTCAACATTCAACTGTTGCAACCAAGGGAAAGCTGGGTGTGAGAAGTAGTATAACGCTAATAAAAGTACCCCGCATGCAGCCCCCAGACGTTCGTAGAATCCTAAAATGAGGGTTATCCCAACAAACATTAAAGCCATCCAGTTTAGTGTGTCTGCCCAACCAATAATGGGCTCTTTCGCCATAAATAAAAATAAGGATTTAAAAGGACCTTGTGCTGTGGCCAGGTATCCGAAGGAAGTCCACTCGGGATTATACAGTTTAATAACACCTTCATACAAGAAGTGCCATCCAATAAACAGGCGCAATAAAACAATACTGTGTTTCAATTGCCATCTTTTTTTTGTTTGAGTCATATAAATAGTTCAATTAGTTACTAAAATGGTGTAGTGTAAAACGTTTAAAACCCCCGATATTCCCTAGGAGCAATGGAAGTCCAAAAACATCTAAATTAGAACAGAAAGAGCCCTCCTCCTATGATATTTATCAGTTTTAATTACTCGAGTGGAGTCTTTACAAGACCAAGGTGCTACACCCTATTGGTTATTGAATTTTAATATACAAAAAAGTATTTTAGGCAGATACTGTATAGTGCTTTTACATTATATAAAAGGATTGACTCCAAATCCATAAGAAATTGAGTATATTGTAAAAACTAACTAAACCAGAATATCTTATGAAAAAATTACTAGCAGAATTTATTGGAACTCTATGGCTTGTTCTCGGGGGATGTGGTAGTGCTGTATTGGCGGCATCCTTTCCGGAATTAGGGATAGGATTTGTAGGTGTCTCTTTGGCATTTGGTCTTACAGTATTGACTATGGTGTATGCCATTGGACACATTTCTGGTTGTCACCTAAATCCCGCTGTGTCCATAGGCCTTTGGGTAGGTGGGAGATTTGACAAGAAAGAATTACTCCCTTACATTATTGCTCAAGTCCTGGGAGGAATAGCTGGGGCTGGCCTCCTTTATATCATTGCAACAGGAAAACCTGGCTTTGAGCTTGGGGGCTTTGCAAGTAATGGATACGAGGAACATTCCCCAGGTGGATATACTATGTTGGCTGCACTGGTCACCGAAGTAGTTATGACCTTTATGTTTTTGTTAATAATTCTTGGCGCAACGCATTCAAAAGCGCCAAAAGGAATGGCTGGCATCGCAATAGGACTTGGACTTACTCTTATTCATTTAATTAGTATCCCTGTTACCAATACCTCGGTTAACCCTGCTAGAAGCACCAGCCAAGCTCTGTTTGTGGGCGATTGGGCAGTCGGACAATTGTGGTTGTTTTGGGTTGCTCCAATTGTAGGGGCCTTACTTGCAGGTTTAGTTTACAAATATTTATCACCAGAAGAGTAATGATTTATAGTCACTTTCTGCATACAAATCTGTGAACTACAACCCTTTTTTAACTCTAAATATATTTTTATAAAATGCCATTAATTATTGTACTAATAGGCATAGTCATCCTATTTGTTTTAATTGCCCGATTTAAACTAAATGCTTTTATTACTTTTATAATAGTTTCTCTCTTCGTAGGAATTGCCGAGGGAATGTCTCTCGAGAAACTCATTGAGTCTATTCAAAACGGAATAGGAAATACCCTCGGATTCTTAGTAATGATACTCGGGTTGGGGGCAATGCTCGGCAAGTTAGTTGCCGATAGCGGTGCTGCTCAAAGAATTACTACAGGATTGGTTGCCAAGTTTGGTATTAAGAATATTCAGTGGGCTTTAGTCTTAACAGGATTTATTGTTGGAATACCAATGTTCTACTCTGTTGGCTTTGTAATTCTAATTCCTCTGGTATTTACGATTGCTGCTGCCACTAAATTACCTTTACTTTATGTAGGGCTACCGCTTCTTGCTTCCTTATCGGTTACTCATGGTTATTTACCACCGCATCCAGCACCTACTGCAATAGCTATTATGTTCGAAGCGAACCTCGGAAAAACGCTTCTATATGGCATAATTATAGCAATTCCTGCTATAATATTTGCTGGCCCCATATTCTCAAGAACAATAAAAAATATCTCTGCTGCTCCTCTAAAAGAGTTTGTAAATCAAAAGGTCTTCGAAGAGAATGAAATGCCTCCCATGGGCGTGAGTATCGTTACGGCACTTCTACCTATTTTTTTAATAGCATTAGCAACGATATTTGAGTTGTTTGTAGATTCTGACCTATGGGTATATTCTGTTGTTCTTTTTTTAGGGAACCCTGCTATTGCCATGCTCATAGCCGTGTTGGTGGCTATTTTTACACTTGGAATAGGCAGAAATAAAAAAATGACCGAAGTTATGGATTCCGTTGCGAGCTCTATCTCAGGTATTACTATGGTCTTATTAATCATTGCAGGTGCCGGTGCACTAAAACAAGTATTGGTAGATAGTGGAGTCAGTGACTATATTGGAACCCTCCTCCATGGTTCTGCAATTTCCCCATTAATTCTGGCATGGTTTATAGCCTCTGTACTGAGAGTTTGTGTTGGATCTGCTACCGTAGCAGGATTAACTGCTGCTGGAATCGTTATGCCTCTCATCGCCTCATCTGGGGTAAGTCCGGAATTAATGGTGCTTTCTATTGGCTCTGGAAGCTTGATGTTGTCTCATGTAAATGACGGTGGATTTTGGTTGTTTAAGGAATATTTCAACCTTTCGGTAAAAGACACCTTAAAGACATGGACCGTTATGGAAACTACTATCGGAATTATTGGTATTATTGGTGTTTTGGTTTTAAATTCAATCCTTTAATTATAAGATATGAAAAATACACCCTCTGAAAGAATTAAGACACTTGGTTTGGAATTACCACCAGCCCCACCTCCTGCTGGTGTGTACCAACCTATTCTGGTTATAGACAACTTTTTATATGTATCGGGTCAGGGACCTGTTAAGGCCGATGGAACATTAATGACAGGAAGGGTTGGAGATGATTTGAACTTAGGACAAGGGAAACTAGCGGCTGAGCAAGTTGGTCTTACCATGCTCTCGACCATTATTACTCATTTTGGCAACATCGACAGGATAAAAAGAGTTGTTAAAGTCCTGGGTATGGTAAATTCCACCCCAGACTTTGGACAACATCCATTAGTAATCAACGGATTTAGTGAATTAATGGCCGACATATGGGGTAACGAAATGGGAATTGGAGTGAGAAGTGCTGTAGGAATGATGCTACCAGGTAATATCCCAGTCGAAATAGAAGCTATGTTTCAACTGCATTAACGACAGCTTTATGATAAAAAAGGACTGGTATCCATTAATCAAACCACAAGATATAAGCACACCTGCCTTACTTGTTTATCCAGAAAGGATTGCAAGTAATATTGATTTAATGATTGAGATTGCTGGAGATGTTTCCAAATTAAGACCGCATATAAAAACGCATAAAACGGCTGAGATTATTCAACTCCAGCTTAAAAAGGGGATTACTAAATTTAAATGTGCCACTATTGCAGAAGCCGAGTTATTGGCCATTAATGATGCGAAAGATGTTTTACTTGCTATGCAGTGTGTTGGACCCAATATAGACCGCTATCTCCAATTGATAAAAACATATCCTAACACCAATTTTAGTACCCTTGTAGATAATGAGGAATCCGTAAAAAAAATCGCCCTGAAAGCCCAACAAAAAGAACTAATAGTCTCTCTTTTTTTGGACTTGAATACTGGAATGAATCGTACCGGTATTAAACCCGATGCTTTAGCTATTAATGTTTTTAAATCTATAGAAGAGAATTCTTCATTAAAGGCTGCAGGCTTGCACAGCTATGACGGGCATCTCCGCAATCCAGTCTTTAATGAAAGGAAAAGGGATTGTGATGCAGCTTTCCAAGAGGTATTAAATTTAAAATCTGGTATAGAGAAAGAAGGATATCAGGTTAAAAAACTTGTATTGGGAGGCTCTCCTTCTTTCCCTATTCATGCAAAACGAAAGGGGGTTGAAGTAAGTCCCGGCACCACCTTACTCTGGGATGAAGGCTATGGCAAGTTATTTGAAGAATTGCCTTTTAAACATGCAGCTGTACTTGCTACTAGGGTTATCAGCAAACCAAATAAAGATACCATTTGTTTAGATTTAGGACATAAGTCTGTTGCCCCTGAAATGAGCCTCCCAAGGATAAAGATATTCGGTTTAGAAACTAGTGAGCAAATTGGACAAAGCGAAGAACATTTAGTACTTCATTATACAAATAGCGACCTCGTGAACATTGGAGACATTTTTTACGGAATACCGGTTCATATCTGCCCAACAGTAGCCAAATATCCTAAACTATTAGCTGTAAAAGATGGCAAGGTTGACGAGATATGGCAAGTCGCGGCAAGAGACCATCAACTTAATATTTAATACGATATATGATTGTTTTTGATGCTCATTTAGATTTGGCAATGAATGCCATGGAGTGGAACCGAGATCTTCGATGGTCCGTTGAGGAAATAAGAAATTTTGAAAAGGATTTACACGACAAACCGGATAGAGGCAAAAATACCGTTTCCCTGCCCGCTATGAGAAAAGGAAATATTGGACTGTGCATGGCAACCCAAATTGCGCGTTATGTAAAGAAGAACAATCCAATTCCTGGTTGGAATTCTCCAGAACAGGCCTGGGCGCAAACACAGGCCCAATTGTCCTGGTACAGAACCATGGAAGCTCAAGGAGAAATGAAACAAATATCCACTTTAGAGGGATTAGAAGGGCATATCGACTTATGGGAAACTCCTCACAAGACCAAAAGACCTATCGGATATATATTGAGTTTAGAGGGAGCCGATTCCATATTTGATCTCAGCTATTTGGAAAAGAGCTACGAGCAGGGTTTAAGGGCTATTGGTCCTGCACATTATGGCCCTGGCACCTATGCTCAGGGCACAAATGCCAGCGGAGGTATTGGTAAAGTAGGCAAAGAATTATTAAAAGAAATTGCCAGACTAAATCTAATCTTAGATACAACCCATTTATGTGACGAAAGTTTTTGGGAAAGTCTGGATGTATATGATGGCCCCTTATGGGCAAGTCATAATAATTGTAGACATTTAGTCAACCACAATAGACAGTTTTCGGACGAACAAATCATGGAGCTCATTAACCGAGGTGCAGTAATTGGAGCAGCGCTCGATGCCTGGATGATGGTACCTAATTGGGTCAGAGGAGCCTCCGATCCAATAGAAAAAAACGTCACTTTAAATACTATGGTAGATCATATAGATCATATCTGTCAGTTGGCCGGAAATGCGAATCACGTTGGCATAGGAACAGATTTGGATGGTGGGTTTGGAAAAGAGCAATCTCCTCACGATCTCGATACTATTGCAGATCTCCAAAAAGTTCCCGAATTGTTGTCAAATAGAGGGTATACCAAGATGGATATTGAAGGAATTATGCATAAAAATTTTATAAATTTTATTAGAAATGCCTGGTCTAATTAAAGGATGATCCCCTAAGGTATACGCAGATTACTATATAATCTGTTTTGTTTCTTTTGGCCTTTTTGCCTAAAATTTTGTTTTAAAACAATATGCTTACGTTAAAAACAACTTCCATTTAATCAAAACTCATTATTTTTAGTTCCAGGGAAATAGAAGTAGAGTGATTTCTCACTAATTAATCCTGATTTATTGGTGTAATAAAATTGCGTTTGTTAAGCTATGAATATAAAAAAAGGAAAACAAAAAGTCCTTGAAGCGGTTATTGTCAGGTTTGTGGGAGATTCTGGAGATGGAATGCAATTAACTGGAAGCCAATTTTCAGATACTTCTGCAATGTTTGGTAACGATATAGCTACGTTCCCTAATTATCCGGCGGAAATAAGGGCTCCACAGGGCAGTTTGTACGGTGTGTCTGGATTTCAGGTACATATTGGGAGTGTAGAAATTAGCAACCCGGGAGACAATGTAGACTTATTGGTTGCTATGAACCCCGCTGGTTTGAAAACAAATCTCCATGCAGTAAAAGCAGGTCATACGATAATTATTGATACAGATTCATTTACACGGAAAAATTTAGAAAAAGCCCAATACGAAAGCCATCCTTTGACCGATGGAAGTTTAAATAATTACAGAGTGATTGAAGTTTCCATGACCAAGTTAACCAGGGAAGCTTTGAAGGAAATAAGTGGATTGGACAACAAAACAATAACCAGAAGCAAGAACATGTTTGCTCTTGGGATGGTTTATTGGATGTATAGCAGATCTACAAAGCATACTATAGAATTTTTCAAAAATAAATTTAGATCGAAACCAGAGCTAATTGAAGCTAATACCAAAGTGTTAAATGCAGGGTTTTATTATGCGGAAACTCTGGAACTAATCCCAAATGCATACACGGTTGCTCCGGCAAAAATGTCTAAAGGGACATACCGCATAATAATGGGTAACAAAGCCACGGCATGGGGATTTTTGGCAGCAGCAGAAAAATCAGGTTTAGAATTATTTTTAGGCTCCTACCCCATAACCCCCGCGTCCGACATACTGCATGAATTAGCAAAGCATAAACACTTTGGGGTAAAGACGTTTCAGGCGGAGGATGAAATTGCAGGTATTTCCTCAGCAATTGGTGCCGCATTTGCAGGAGATCTCGCGATTACCACCACGTCAGGACCGGGAATGGCATTAAAGGCCGAAGCATTAAATCTGGCTATGATATTGGAACTTCCGATAATAGTTATTAACGTTCAAAGAGGTGGCCCCTCTACTGGTTTACCTACCAAAACAGAGCAATCTGATTTGCTTCAAGCAATGCACGGTAGAAACGGAGAAAGCCCTCTAATTGTAATTGCAGCAAGTACTCCGGCAAATTGCTTTAATTACGCCTATGAGGCAGCAAAACTTGCGTTGGAACATATGACACCAGTTATTCTTCTCTCGGATGGCTATATAGCAAATGGCTCCGCCCCTTGGAAAGTACAGAGTGTTTCCGATATGCCCGACATAAAACTGCGGAAAAAAATAAATCATGAGGCTGAAATTCCTTGGGAACCTTATAACAGAGACTCCGAACGGTTAGCTCGTGATTGGGCAATTCCAGGAACACCAAATTTTGAGCACAGACTTGGAGGTTTAGAAAAAGATAAAACTACGGGACAGGTTTCTTATGATCCTGAAAATCATGAGGAAATGACACGGATTAGAGCGCAAAAAGTAGAGAGAGTTAAAAACTATATTCCGAATCTTAAAATAGAATTTGCTTCCGAAGGGAATCTTTTAGTAGTAGGTTGGGGCGGTACGTACGGCACCCTTTATGCTGCTGTTAAACAGCTCAATAAAAAAGGCAAAAAAGACATTGGATTCGTACATTTTAACTATTTACTCCCTTTGCCTAAAAATACAGGGGAAGTACTATCAAAGTTTAAAAAAATTATTGTTTGTGAGCTAAACATGGGACAATTTGCCTCTGTTTTACGCAATAACTATCCTATGCTGAACATAGTCCAGTACAATAAAGTCCAGGGTCTTCCTTTCGGCAATGCAGAACTAATTGAAGTTTTTGAATCACATAACTCTTAACTATGATCACAACAGAAAAACCGAGCTAT
>CAZWPZ010000039.1:0-48656 GCA_964636005.1 uncultured Eudoraea sp. | reverse complement strand
AATTACTACCTACGGTAAGGTTCCAGGCCCAAATTTCAGGTCCTCTGGAAACATCTACACCAACCTGGAGTCCATATTGTTCCGCGAGAAGATAGCGGAACCCGGTTCCTCCTGCTATCTTGATATCTTTAAACATATCACCATAATTTTCAAGGGCTTCGCCAGCTCCAACAAAACCAACAACACTCCATCTATTAATAAAATTCCAACGCCATTCCGTTTCTACTGTGTAAATATTGTTGCTTTGGTAGCGAAGTGCAGGAATGCCTCGCAGCGAAATGTAGGGAAGTTCAAAGAATGGGACATCTCCCCATTTAGAAGCGACTTGCAATCGGAATCCGGAAAAGACTCTATTACTTAAAGGGGCAAAGAAATAGGTTCTGGAATCTACATTACCATAGTTGTAATCCCCACCAAGAGCCTTGCCATAGGCGCCAATTTCAAAGGTAGTTTTTATTCCTTTTGTTGGGGAAAGCGAATTATCGATACCATCATATAAGAAAACAGCATTTAAGCCTGCCGTATTATTCTCTATTCCGAATTCTTCAAAATCAGGAAGATTAATCCCGGTATTGAAAGATATTTGATTGTTAAAATACAGGTAGTTAAAGCCCATAAAAAAAGGAATCTCCTTTTTTATTCGGTATAATAGTTCCTGAAGAAGTAGAAATCCCTTCATATTGAATAACTGTTCTCTGGAATTATTAGTGAGTTGCGTTTCATAAAAGGTCAGATTGGCAGAAATATAGGCCAAGACTCCTAAATATCGAATCCTGTCGTTCAAATAAGAACCAGAATGTCCCCCGCCCAAAAACCAGGTTTTATTACTTGTATAGGCACCTGTCAGAAAACTTACCGTAGGGGAAAGACCCTTACCACCTTCATTTTCAAAAGTTTCCCCTTTATGAAAATAGGCTACAGCTAATCCTCCTCCAAAACCTACGGCAGGTTCTGTAATAATGATAGGAACTGGCAATAAACCTGCATTCGAATTTAAAAATTCACTAAGATCCACGGCTCCGTCTTCCTTACTGATAATCATATCCCTAAAGCTCTGAGCGCTTCCAAAACTAGATAGAAGACAGAGGAATAGGAAATGGAAATAGTGTTGTTTGTATAAAGAACCCTTGCGTCTGTGTGTCATCTAAAATAGATTTGATAGGAACCTTTGATCCCAATAAATAATTCGGTTTTGGTTACAAATAGTGGAGTACTTTAGGGTCCAAAGCCTTGTTCAAGACAATAAAACACAAATTTAGAACTTTTAGGAATTTATCTTGGGAATATACGCCTGAATTTTTGCGGTAAATCCACAGTTATATGAAGCTCTTCCTTGCTAATTGGATGTAAGAACTCCAAGGCATAGGCGTGCAGATAAAGTCCTTTTCCGGATAAAAGCAGGGATTCCTTTCCATACTCTTTATCTCCTAAAATAGGATTGCCTATTGCTGCCAGGTGTTTTCTCAGTTGATGTCGCCTCCCTGTCTTAGGGAATAATTTTACCAAACTTAAACTGGTAAATTTCTCAGAAGAGACTACGTCCATACAGGTATAATTGGTAACTGCTTCTTTGCCGTCAATCTCCAGATTAATTTGCCCTTCGCTTTCCATCTCTCCAATACAGATAGCATAATACGTCTTCTTAATCTTTCGATCTTCAAACATTTTGTTTAAAACGCGTATGCTTTTTTTTGACTTGCCGATTAAAAGAAGGCCAGAAGTTCCGTAGTCCAAACGATGCACAGGTTGCGGTATTGTATATGGGTCTGCTACACATTTTTTGAGATTGTTCGGGAGAGCATTCGCCAGGGTCCGGAATTTATTGCCACTTACCAATAGGCCGGAGGGCTTATTTATCAGGGCTAAGAAATCGTCTTCCAAAACCACCTTTAAAGGAAATACCAACTGCTTTTTGGCCTTTTGTTCTTCCGGACGTAGGAGTTCTATTGTTTCACCTCCATTTATTATGGTAGCGGTTGAGGCAATACGTCCGTTTACGAGTACCAGCTGCTTCTTTAGAGCTTTTTTTAAAGAAGACTTGGTTATGGTCTCTTCAAATATACCCACACCATATTCCTGAAGCCTTATAGCAGTTTTCAGTTTAGGAACGATATGTACTTTTAATGGTTCTATTTTTATATGCTCAAGAAATCTACGTCAAGATAGAACGAATCTAAAATCTGTTTTGTAAACGCATCTTAGGAAAAAGCGAAGGCAGCTCTGGATCAAAAACAAATTAAAGGCAACTAGCTATTTTCTTTTTTTATTAAAAGAACTCTTTTTCTCCTAGAATACTAAGAATAAAAGCTACTACAAATACTATAAGCCATGTCCAATAGCCATTTTTTAGACGCTCCCTCGTTTTAAATTATTGGTAAAACGCTCTATTTTTTTGAGTACTTCTTTGTTTATTTCTCTATCACCTATGTACGTGTGCAGGTCTCCTAAATATTCCATTCCCAAATAGTCTGCACTTAGAGCGAAAGGGATATAAAACCCTTCCACTTCTGTCGGTTCTGAGCCACAAGAAACAGCTGCCAGTGCCTTACCCCTTAATTTTCTGCCTGTTTCCTTTTCAACCTTAAGACAATCCGTGATTCTATCCAAAAAGTTTTTCATCAGACCACTCATTGCATACCAATATACAGGGGTAAGTAATAGGATAAGATCGTAGCTTACAACCTTTCGGAATAATGGGAAAAAATCGTCTTCTCTATACACATGATCATAACTATAAGGGTGTATGGTTTTGTTGCACAAATCGACTTGGTCTGCATGCAACTCTTTTGAAATAAGATCTGCAATACGCCTTGTATTCCCATTGTTTCTGGAGCTACCCTGAATAATAATCGTTTTCATAGAATTTAATTTTTTTAAAGTCTAAAATTGTAGCGAACTTTTAATAGTATTTGTTGGTTTTGAAGGACCCAATTACTCTGAGTCATATCATTGAAGGTGTTGTGATTGATCACCAGGAAAACATCACCCAAAGGAGAAAATATCCAGTGAATACGCGCATTTAGGCCCATATTTCTGCTAACCGTGTCGTATTGAAGATAGCTGTTAATCTGTAAGTCGGAGGTAATATTAAACCGCACCCGCAGCCCAGCAAGAGTCTGATCGAAATCTCCAAAAGGCAATCTACCAATGTTTCGTAAAGCACTAAGTTCAAATCCCAAGAGGGCCAAAGGGTTCCAATTAAGCTGTAATTCTAATTCCTTTAAGGTGCCGTCATAAAAGGAACCAAACCAATATGAAGCCTCTCCACTCAACCTTCTTTTAGCCGCTACTTCCACTTCTGCTCTATATCGCATAAAATGATAGGCTCCAACGGGTATGGTAACACCTTCTGCAATTTCAAAGGGTACTAAAATATTCTCACCTACCGGTCTAACATTAAATTCTACCCGATCTCCACTCTCTAGGCGCCAGTTAATCGGGGCCGTAAAAATACTGTACGACTGCCAAGGCCCGTTAATATTGGTAACGTAGATGGCAAAAATTTCATGAAACATTTGCCGGACCAGGGGCCAGGATGGTCTAGGCGCAAAGGTGCCTCCAATTCTTGAATAATGCACCCCTTTCCTCGGCACAAAACCCAAGGAAGGATCAAAGTCTTTGCCAATTCTGCTATAGGTCAGGGCAATATCCCATATGTCGTTTGGATAATCTACTTTGATGCCAAAGGCGGAGCTATCCTCCGTTAGGTCTTCTCTTTCGGTATAGAGTCCCCAACCGCCAACTAAAAAGTTCTTATCTCCCTGAAAGCTTGTCGTTTGATAGGTAAAGTCTACACCAGACATCCAACTCCCTTGCCTATTTAGAGGGTCACCTACAGAAGCTATAACACCTACCGAACTTTCTTTTAGAACATTATGTCTAACCCGCATTACTCCCATATTGGTAGCTTCATATCTTTGTTCTGGTGTTTCGAGTAGGTCTGTACGCACACCTAATGCACCAAAAGCAGTCTTCCCAATTCTACCATTTAATTTACCTCCAAGGACTATGGGTACTTCATTATTGTCTATTAAGCCAATTCTTCTGCTAAAAAATGGTAAGACGGTATTGGTCCCAGTACCAAAACCAAACTCAAAAATATCGGAACCTTCAAGAAAAAAAGTTCTTTTCTCCGGGAAAAACAAAGGGAAACGGGTCAGGTTTGTTTGTCTTGTGTCAACCTCTGTCTCGGCAAAATCTGTATTGACCGTTAGTGTAGCAAGAACATTCGGGCCTATCCGTTGACTGGCATCAAGGCTGGCATCGAAGTTGTAAATAGTAGCCCCATCCGGACCAACCTTATTCAATTCATTAACTAGAGAAGGACGCACATTAAGTCCTAAACCAAAACTGAATTCGGGCAGATTGGTAAGATATCCAGCTTTGCTCGTTTGAATAAACCATTGATCTCTTTGTACATTTGCCCAGCGTATGGTTTCTAGCTTTGCCTGGATTCTGCGTTCCACATTAAATCCCCATTTTTTTAGTCCTTTTTTATAAGATATACTTTGTATGGGTATACGAATTTCAACAGACCACCCATCAGGTTGATCGGCTACACGAGCCTCCCATACCGCATCCCAATCTTCATTTTCAGATTCTCCCCGATTAGACACCAACGCGTCATAACGGGCAGCAAGTGCATTCACAGCAAAGATGTACCCGGATTGTCCATCTAAAAATGGATCTATGACTATTTTAACATGATCTTCCTCAGAGATATCGGCATCCCTTAATTTAGAAAATCGTACAATTTCTTCAGGACTAGCATCTTTACACACTATTCCAATAATCAAAGACTGAGGATTGGCGAGTACTCTCACCAGAGTGGGAGAGGAGGGAACTCCTTTTTCTATAGGAACTGTCGTTAAAAAGTCGTCCAGGACGGGGGCTTTTTCCCAGTCACTTTCATTGAGCACCCCATCTATTTCTATGGTGCCATGTAATTTTCCTGCCTCATGAGACGGACGAGATTGTTCTTGCGCTTGGAGCGTTATTGAAACGGCAAGTAGAATGCACAGAATAGGAAAAAGTCTATTCATAAGTGTCTGCTATCGGAGTTAATTGCCTTTTATTTTGTCTTTATTTTTCCAGAAATATAAAGGTCTAAGGCCTGGTTTAAAAGCATAGTCAGGCTTTTTATCGGAATATCTTTTTCTGGATTCAATCTAAATATTTTCATTCTGCTTCGTTTTCCAACTTCTAGACTGGGATGTTCCAAATACTTTCCTTCCACAAATAACACATAGGGATCGGAACTCTTCTTGTCGATCCATAAATAGCAGAATGCCTTGCCTCTAAACGTAAAACATGGCATACCATATTTTTTAGTTTCCCTTATTTGGTGGTTGCGTTCCAGTATTATTTTTCGAATGGCCAAAAGGCAACTTCGATTCGGCTCTTCTTGATTCAGATAAAAAGAGGTGGCTTCATTCATGACTTTGGTTTAGTATAAAGAAACAAAAAGAGGTCGGCCTTATAAATGCAATCTCTTATTTCTGATATGCCCCTGAAGAATAAGTAAGTTCGTAACTATGGGTGTAAATCTCAAATACTACACCAAATGGATCTTCCACATAGCACATTTTAAAAGGCTTTTCATTGGGATAATATGCACGAATCGGCATCCTTTGTTTTCCACCCGCCTGAACGATTTTCTCAACAAGACCTTCAATATCCGGATCCTGTATGCAAAAATGAAAAAGGCCTGTACGAAAGGGATCGAATTCTTTAACCTCCTTTACGCCATTGGGAAAGGAAAAAAGTTCGATACCAATTCCATCGGAAGTGGCCATATGTGCAATTTGGAATTCCTTCCAACCTTCTCCAAATACATCAATACACATTTGGCCAATGGCCGATTGTTTTTCTTCCTTCACTTTTGAGGGTTCCATTAGGATATACCAGCCCATTACCTCTTGGTAAAATGCAACTGCCTTTTCAATATCGGGTACGGTAATTCCAATATGTGAAAACGATCTCGGATATATGTTGGCTTTCATAGGTCGATTGATTTTACCACTACATTAGAAAACACAGGTACTAAAAATTCCTGTACTTACCATCTAAAAATGCATTTGCTTCTTCTTCGGCAAAGGAGGCCGATTCGGAATCCCAATGTAAGGTTTTGTTTGGGAAACGCCCTGCAATAACCCCAAGTAGAATCGTTTCCGTTAATCTGGATGCATAAGAAAATGGGGCGCTACAATCGTCTTTTCCCAAACACGCATCTACAAATTGATGGTAGTGTTTCGCCCCTTCAGAATCATAATCCCTTACAGGAGTTAATTGGTATTCTTCTGTAATGCTTGCTATTTCTTTATCAATATTGACATAAGCGCCATCTACAATCTTCGAGGGAAGTTGCATAAAATGAGGTAGCAGAAGTTTCCCCTCTTCGCCTATAAACATAGCGCCTTGTTCTGGAAGAGCATCCTTATTGGGAAGTTTTAGATCCTTGTGCATTTTCGGAGCCTTTACACCATCGTCCCATACCCATTTAAAATTATCTGTTGTATATTTTGTTCCAGGAAATTCATAGGTAACCCTATTGCTTTCAGGAAACCCATAGCCATTGGGTTTTCTACACTTATTGGTTATTGTTTTTGGTACATCCAAGGCAAGGGCGTTATAAGGGGTATCAAAAATATGCACCCCCATATCTCCTAAAGTTCCACATCCATAGTCTAACAGCTTTCTCCAATTTGCAGGATGGTACATTTGATTCTTATAGGGTCTTTCTTTAGCTGTCCCCAACCATAAGTTCCAATCTAATGTTTCAGGCACTGGGTCGCTACCCTTTGGTTCCTTGCCATCATATCCCCAATTTTTATTCGACCAGGCACGTACAGTATGTACTTTGCCAATAATGCCAGATTGTATAAGCAAAGTGGCTAATTTATAGTCGTAAAATGAATGCACCTGTATACCCATTTGTGTGACCAAATTATTCTCCTCAGCAAGTTTTCGCATTTCTCTGGCTTCGGTTACATGATGCGTAAGTGGTTTTTGGCAGTATACCGGTTTCCCCATTTTCATTGCCTGCATGGAAGCAGGGGCGTGGGTGTGATCTGGCGTGGAAACAACAACAGCGTCTATTTGATCTCCAATTTCTTCTAGCATCTTTCGGTAATCCTTAAAAGTTTGCGCCTGTGGATGCATTTTCTTAGCAATGGCTAAGTTATTCTCATCTACATCGCAGAGGGCAGTAACTACTACTTGGCTATGAGACATAAAGGCCTTTAAATCTGCCATTCCCATACCGCCGATACCTATATGAGCAGTTCTTAGTTTGCCATCTTTCATCATCGCCATTAGTGGGGATGGTAAGGCCGATACTGATGCTAGAACAGCACCACTTTTAATAAAATGTCTTCTTTTCATTACGATATAGTTGCTTATAGTTTTTTTATTTTAATATTTCGGAACCATAGATCACTTCCATGATCCTGGAAACCTATATAACCGGTTTTAAATTTTCCATAATCAGGAGTTTTATTCCACTTACCAGAATTCCTTTTGGCATACCATTCTTCTGACCATGGCACAAAAGAGAGAACCATTTGACCGTTTAACCAATGCTCCACTTTTTCAGGTGTAAAAACAATTTTAGAGGAATTCCATTCACCAACTGGATGTAGCACTTTTTTATCCGGATCTGGGGTATGCATCGCATAATCTGCTCCTGTAGACTGCCAATCTTGTAGTAATTCAGGATTCTCAACTCCAAACGTTTTATTGTAGTCTGTAAGGTCATGTATGGAGGCATAGTTTTCGTCATCTATCAATTGATATTCAGGCGACACATCTGGTGGCCCGTCGTAGCCCTCCTTTAGATGATAAAAAATACCACTGTTGCCACCTTCTGGTATTTTCCATTCTACATATAGTTCAAAGTTGTCGAATTCTTCGGCACCATAAATTATGTCTCTACTGCCTTTGTAATCGTAGTCTTCTTCCAGGATTTGTTCTGTCTTAAAGGTAAGCACGTCATCTTGTATTACCCATCCAGGAGGCATTTTATCTCCGTTATAAGCACGCCAGCCTTCTGTACTGCTACCGTCAAACAGAACAATCCAATCTTGTTCTGCAGTGGTTGCAGTAACTTCTGCGTTGCTATCTTCTTTTACGTCTGCTTTTTTTTCGGTTTTACAAGCTAGAGCTAATAATACTAAGGCACTCAGTAAGGTTTTTCTCATTCTTCAGTAGTCTATGGTTAGAAATTTTTCAAACAGCCCTAAAGATAATGGATTGAATTCACATTCCTATGCCAGACATGTCAGAATTCTATGGATTTAAGAACATGAACTTAATAATCCTATAATACAAGCTGTATTTCTTAGGGAAAACAACCTGGTTTTATAGATTACAGAAAGAACAACTCTCTTCTCTTCTGAAGAAATTAAGAAAGAAGTATTTTATGTTCTCCTGCAAATAAATGGGAAGGGTTTATATTTGGAAGTTGGGCAGGCTTTAGCAGTTAAAATACTCTCAGAGACCCATTAAAAGGGTTATTTCTTGAGCCATTAACCTATATAACAAAAGGGTATCAGAAAACCATTCTTCCATCCAACAAATTAATAATTCGTTGTCCGTAAGCAGCATTTTTTTCTGAATGGGTTACTTGTATAATGGTAACACCATCCTCGTTCAGCTCTTTGAACAGATCCATTATTTCTTCTCCTTGTTTGGAATTAAGATTTCCGGTAGGCTCATCTGCTAAAATTAATTTAGGATTGCCAATTAAAGCTCTGGCCACTCCAACCAATTGTTGTTGACCGCCACTTAATTGAGCAGGAAAGAGGTCCTTCTTCCCAACAATTCGAAACCTGTCTAACATATCGGCAACTCTAGCCTTCCGTTCACTTCCCTTAACCTTTTTGTAAAGCAATGGCATCTCCAGGTTTTCTTCAACCGTCAAGTCGTCCAGAAGATGATAGGCCTGAAAAACAAAACCGATATATTCTTTGTACAAATTTGCTCTTTGTTTTTCCTTTAGGTTATGCACCGATTCGTGAAGGAAACGATACTCTCCTTCATTAAAGCCATCGAGCATTCCTATAACATTTAAAAGCGTTGATTTACCAGAACCCGATGGACCCATGATAGAAATAAACTCTCCTTCTCTTACCTGGAGGTTGATATCCTTCAATAAAAATATTGGATTACTAGAGGACTGTACCCACTTGAAAATATTTTTTAGTTCTAATAACATTATATTTTGGTTTTTATTTGATACCCTTTAATGGATAGCAAATGTTTATATTCTTAGTCTATACGCAAGCTTTTGATCGGATTCGCCATAGCAGCCTTTACCGATTGAATACCTATGGTGGCAATAGTTACAAGAACTGCTAATACCGCCGTAAGGCCAAAGACCCACCACTGAATAGTTATTTTATAAGTAAATTCTTCCAGCCATATGCTCATAAAATAGTAGGCGATAGGACTGGCAATGCCAATAGCAATTAAAACCAATCTCATGAACTCCTTAGAAATTAAAGCAGTTATACTTGCCACACTGGCACCCAATACTTTTCGAATACCAATCTCCTTGGTTCTCTGCTTTGCCATAAAGGTGGCCAATCCAAAAAGTCCTAAACAGGAGATGAATATTGAAATTATCGCAAAGAGGTAGGCCAAGGAACTAGTCAATCTTTCACCAGTATATGCCTTTTCATATACTTCATCTACAAATTCATAGTGCAAAGGCAGCGTGGGGAGAATATCTTTAAACGCTTTATCCAGGGCAGCAATTGCTTCCGCGGTTTTACCAGCTTTCATTTTGACAACCATCATTCCCGCATTTTCTGCATTAAGAAGGAAAACTGCAGGCTGAATAGGCTCATAGAGAGACCTATTGTGAAAGTCTTTTAAGACGCCAATTATCTGTCTTGGGCGCCCCCACATTTCTACTTTTTTTCCAATGGGATGGTCAATGTTCATAATGGCTACAGCGGCTTCATTTAAGACTATATTTAAGGTATCTAAACTTCCTTCTCTATAGTAGTGTCCCTCTTTGAGAGGAACATCGAAAACGTCATGAAAATTATGGGCTGTCCATAATAAGGAGAACTCAATGTTTTCTTCATCTATCGTCTTGCCCGGCCAGTTTAATCCACTAGTTGAAGCATTCATATTTAAAGGACTGGGTCCTGCCAAAGTAACATCTTCAATACTATTCGAAGTCAGAAGAGTATTTCTTAAAACCTCATAGTTGTCGGTCAAAATTGCATCTTGATGGATGGTTAAAAGCTGTTCTTTCTGTATTCCCAATTCTTTGTTTTGAATATATTCAATTTGAAGGCGTACCACTACGGCAGATACAATTAATAGAATGGTAAGGCCAAATTGCAACACGACCAATGCCTTTCGAAAGGACAAGGTACTATTATGTTCCATTCCCTCTCCTTTCAAGGCAGTTATTGGTTTAAACGAGGAGATAATTACAGCAGGATATAAACCGGATAACAGTGTTGTCACCACAAAAATAGCCAGAGTACATATCCAGATAAAAGGCTGTCCAAATGCGATTGTAATTTCTTTGTTTACTAATACATTTACTTCAGGAAGTAGCAGCTGCGTAAGCGTTACGCCAATTACAATGGAAAATATGGTAATAAGGGCTGTTTCCGTTAAGAATTGCGAAATGAGAATTCTTTTTCCAGCGCCAACAACTTTTCTCACCCCAATCTCATTCGCTCTTTTGGTGGCATGTGCAGATGCCAGATTTATAAAGTTAATACAGGAAATCAGCAACAAAAAAATGGCAGCTACAGTGAATACACGAACATACTCTATCCTCCCACCAATCACTTTTCCTTGCTCATCAAACTTTCCATATAGATGGTCTTCTGAGAATTTCTGTAAGAAGACACCCTCCTTGTTTTCTCCTTTTATATTCTCTTGAAAAAGAGTATTTAACTTGTTAGCAACCTCATTGGGATTCGCATCTTCACGCAAGAGATATGCCCCTTGCATCCCATTGTTGGCCCATTCGAGCATCCAATCGTTGTCTTTTAAATATTTGTTTAAACTGAAATAAAATTCGTTTTGAAGGGTAGATTGTGGCGGTGGGTCCTGATAAATAGCGTGTACTGTAAATAGGCCATTATCTAATATCTCTAAACTGCTCCCTAATGCTTTTTCTTTCCATGCCTCGCCCCAAATTCTATAGGCTAAACGTTCTGAAATAGCTATCGATTCTAAACTTTTGTCTAGTTGCGAAATATCCCCGAGGAGTACAGGAAAGCTTAAGCTCTCAAAGAGATCTGTATTGGCAAAGGTCCCTTTAGCACGGTAGTCGATTTCATTAACTTTTAGATTGTCTTCCCATGTAGCACCTATTGGAATAAACTTTTCAATTTCTGGTATCTGTATTTTAGCTTGGGCCAGAAGTGGATAAGAAATACCTTCGTAAACATCTAGTTCCCCTCCTTCTAGAGGTATGGTCCGCTTAACACGATAGAGTTGCGCATCCTTATCATGAAAAGCATCAACCTGATATTCATCCTGAACCCACAATAACATCAAGAAGGCAACGCAAAGTGCCACAGAGAGGCCTAAAGTGTTTATCACAAAATAACCTTTATTCTTCTGGAGGTTTCTCCATGCAATTTTTATGTGGTTTTTAAGCATCATTTATTCTTAATATTCATGATTATTCTGTGCGTAAACTTTTGACAGGGTTTACAATGGCAGCTTTAATGCTCTGGTAACTTACGGTAACAACAGCGATTACAATTGCGATCAGAGATGCCAATACAAACACCTCAATGCCAATGCTTATTCGATAGGTAAAGTCTTCCAACCATTTTGTCATCGTCAACCATCCGATGGGCAGTGCGATTAAAATGGCAATACCAACTAGCTTTAAAAAATCAAGAGTAAGTGCGGACGCAATTTGACTAATATTCGCTCCCATTACTTTGCGCACACCAATTTCTTTAGTCCGCTTCTCTGCGTTAAAGGCAGCAAGTCCAAAAAGACCAAGGCAGGCTATTAGGATAGATAAAAGAGTAAATATGATAAATATTTTACCTAAACGTTGTTCTGCTTCATAGGTCTGGTTAAAGGATTCGTCTAAAAAGTAGTAGTCGAAGGGTTGTCCTGGTGCCACTCTATTCCAAACATCTTCTATGCTTGCTACAGCTTTTGGAAACTCATCTGTGTTTAGCTTTATCGAAATGCTGCTGGCAAAATCTCCGAGTACCATACTCCAGGAACCTATTCTGTCTCGCAAGCTGGCAAAATGAAAGTTTTTCACTACCCCGATTACCGTATAAAATTGTGGATTTGCTTCTCCAAGATCTCCAGATATACGCATTCCAATTGCCTCCTCTGGCGTTACTCCCAAAACAGAAACCGTAGTCTCATTGAGTATCATCGCTGTTGAATCTGTTTTAAAAGATCTGTCAAAATCCCTACCAGCCAATAGTTCAATATCTAAGGTAGTGATGTAGTCATGGTCTACGAACCATTGTTGCATATTAATGGCACTTTCCTGTTCTTCCGCACCTTCCTGGAAAAAAGAAGTATTAGATCTGGCAGATGGGGTAGGGAGATAGCTACTTAAAGTACTCGAGCTAACTGGCGATAATTTTTCAATTTCTTTTTTAAACGTCTGTACTTGGTCTTCAAGGGTAAAGACGTCATTTATTACAAGAACCTGTTCCTTGGAAAACCCTAAGTCTTTCTTTTGAATAAAATTTAATTGCTGAAAAACAACAATGGTTCCAATAATCAACAGCACCGAAATCGTAAACTGAAATACCACAAGACCATTTCGGATGCCACCTCCCTTGACGTTCGATGTGCCACCACCTTTAAGAACTTCAACAGGGATAAACCGCGACATAAAAAAGGCAGGGTAACTTCCGGAAATAAAACTTAAAATAGCCGTGGCAGCAAGCAAAACCAACCAAAATAAAGGAGATGTAAAGGGCATTGTAATTTCTTTGCCAGCCAAATCATTAAACAACGGTAAAACTGCCCAAGTCAAAAGCACTGCAAAACCCAGTGAGATTAGAGATACCAGACTGGACTCTGTTAAAAATTGCCGAACCAATTCCCGTTTATTTGACCCCAAAGTTTTACGAACGCCTACCTCTTTCGCTCTTTTTAAAGAATGGGCGGTGGAAAGATTCATAAAGTTAACACTGGCCAGTAAGATTAAGAATGCACCGATAAATGCAAGTATGTAAATGTTTTCCATTTTACCATTGGCACTTAACTCTGTAAATGCATTGGAATGTAAATGAATATCGGTGAGTGGAATGGTAGAATAGTTCAAGTAGTTGCCCGAGGCTCTGAACTGTTCTTCCGTAATTCCTGGAAAGTACCGTTGAACATAAGGAATTACGTAGGTTCCCAAAACGGATTGCAGCGGTTCTTGAAAATCTGCAATACTGGCATCCGGAATAAGTTTTATAAACGTAAAGAAGTTGTGGCTTCCCCAGGCACCTTCCCATGCCTCGTCGTGGCCAGCCATAGCCATAAAAACACCGTGGTCTCTCAGCATCGAATTTTTCGGAAGATCTTCCATCACTCCAGTTACCTTATAGGTTTTCGTATTCGATAAAATCATGGTCTTTCCCAAGGCGTTCCCAGAGGGGAAGTGTTTGTCTGCAACTGTCTTCGTTAATACCAGGGTATTAGGGTCACTCAGGGCTGTGTTGGTATCCCCTTCGAGTAATTCCAGGCCAAAGAAGTCAAAGAAATTGGCATCTGCAAAAGCGGTATTTTCTTCTTTAATGTTACTGGTGTTGTTCTCTATTCGCATAAGTCTGCTACCTTGGTTTCTGATACGAGTTGTATTTTCAACCTGTGCAAAGTCTTTTTTTAAGGTTTCAGCCAATGGTGCCGAAGCTTCTGCGGAGAACATAGCTTCACCACCAAATTTTATGTCGATATTGATACGATGGATACGCTCTGCATCCTTAAACATCCTGTCATAACGCAACTCATCGTATATAAATAGAGATATTAATAGTCCACCAGCTATGCCAATAGCTAGTCCGAAAGTGTTTAAGAAGGTAAAAAAAGGTTGTTTTTTTAAACTCCTCCACGCGATTTTTAAGTGATTTTTAAACATGATTTTCGTTTTTGATTGATTTAATTAATACTATTTGTTCATTCGGTGCGCAAACTATTTACGGGATTGGCCAAAGAAGCCTTTATACTTTGAAAGCTAACGGTCAACAATGCAATGACTACAATTGCTATAAACGGTATTACAAAAAAGGTCCAATGCACGGATATACGAAAAGCATATCCCTCTAGCCAATTGTGGGCCATATGCCATGCAAAGGGTATGGCAATTAAGAATGCCAGACCCAATAGGAGGGCAAATTCTTTATAAAGCAACTTTAGAATGCCATTGACCGAGGCACCCAAAACTTTACGAATACCTATTTCCTTGGTGCGTTGTAAGGTTGTAAAGGAGGCCAGGCCGAAAAGGCCGAGACAGGCCACGAATATGGCTAAGAGTGTAAATAAGCCAAAAACGCGTCCGAATCTGTGGTCGGCCTTGTACTGTTCATCAAATTTCTCGTCTAGAAAAAAGTACTCAAAGGTATTGCCAGGGAAAAAAATGTCCCATTCTGTCTGCGCTTGGGAAATGGTCTGGGCAATCTGCGCTGGCGTCGTTTTTATGGAAAAATAACCATAGACATCAGGATTTAAAACCAGAATAAGTGGTTCATAAGCATCACGTAAGGATTGCTGATGAAAATTTTCGACCACGCCGACAATAGTACACTGGTTGCCCCAGAACTCTATTTGTTTGCCAATAGCCTCCTCCGGATCATCGAAGCCTAACTGTTGTATTCCCATTCGATTGAAAACAACATTTATCTTTTCCGCACCAAAATCTTTTGAAAAACCCCGACCTGCTATTATTTTGGCATCATAGAGATCAAGAAAATCATAATCAACCCGGATAAATCGATATTGCTTTTGCTCAGCATCGTCCTGACTCACTAATCGAATGCCACCTGCATTATCTCCAGCACCTGTACCTGGAACAATGGAGGAAACCGCAACATTTGTAATTGCCGGATATTTCAAGAGCGATTCCTTTAGCGCCTTTTTTTGGTTTGAAAAAGTAGAATCGGTTTCGAGAGGCGGCCTTATGACCAAGGTTTGGGCAATATCAATGCCTAAGGATTGATTGCGCATAAACTGTATTTGTTGATAGACTACAAGCGAACCGATTAATAAAAAAAGCGAAGCTGTAAATTGAAGGACAACCAATCCTTTTCGCAACATGGAACCCTGTGTCGTGCTCACCATTTTTCCTTTTAGTACTTCAACAGGTCTGAATCTCGACAAAACAATTGCTGGATACAATCCTGATAAAACCACTCCCGAAATAAATATCCCAATAAGACCCAGCCAAAATTTACCACCTGCAAACAAATCATATGGCACGGCTTGACCCGATATTTTTGTAAAAGAGGGTAATACCATGACCATCAATATGACCGCCAAAATCAAAGCCAATCCATTGAATAAAATCGACTCAAAAAAGAACTGAACAATCAATTGTCCTCGCCTGGAACCTACAGTTTTTCGAATGCCAACTTCCTTTGCTCGACCTATAGCCCTAGCCGTGGCTAAATTTATATAGTTGATCCATGCTATTATTATAATGAAGAATGCAATACCGAGTAAAAGATATATGGTTTTTCTATCCCCATTGGGCGCGGGTTCGTCCATATAATTTGCTTCTAAATGGATATCGGTCAACGGTTGTAAATGGTATTCGACCGAGGCATTGAAACGTTTCAATAGTTCACCAACTCCTTCTTCTACCACTGGTGCAAATTTTGCTTCCACTTGGGTGGGATCTGCCCCTTTTTGCAATAGCAGGTAGGTCAGGCAACCGTCCCATGCCCAGGCCCCCTCTGGTGTAGAACCGTCCTCATTGGTATTCATATTAATAAAGGTTTTGTAAGAGGCCAAAAAATTAGGACGAAGTTGTGTGTTAACTGGCATATCCTGATAGACGCCAGTAATTTTATACGTTCTGTCACCACTGATTCGTAGGTTTTCTCCGATGACGTCCTTGGTTCCAAAAATCTTCATTGCTGTGGTTTCAGAAATGGCTGCTGTATTCGGCTCACTTAATACAGATGCAACATCACCATAAAGCAAAGGATAAGAAAAAACATCAAAGAAAGAATTAGTTGCGAAGAATACCTTTTCGATTTTTAAAGGCTGGTTATCGACTTGGACAATAATATCACCAGTTTGGACAACTTTTACATATTCTTCTATCTCCGGGATAGCCTCCTTGAAGGAATTTCCAACCGCATAGGCCCCAGCAGCCCATTGTGTTGAGAGTTTGCCGTTGTCATAACGATCTTGCTGAACGCGATAAATACGATCTTTTTTCGCATGAAAATCTTCATAGCTTAACTCGAATACAACATATTGGAGGATAAGCAGACAGGCCACGATGCCGATTGCCAGGCCACCAATGTTGATCCAGGAATAAAACTTATTTTTGGTCAGGTTCCTCCAGGCTATTTTCAGATAGTTTTTAAACATGATTTTCGTTTTTGATTGATTCGATTGATGTTTTCTATTTATTCCGTGCGTAAGCTGTTAACAGGATTTGATCTAGCCGCCTTTAGCGCCTGAAAACTCACAGTTAAAAGTGTAATTATGATTGCCCCTACTATGGCTGCAGCAAAAATCCACCAACTTAGTCCTATACTGTAGGTGTACGATTCTAACCAGCCACTCATAAGATAATAGGAAATGGGTATGGCAATAATACAGGAGAGTATTACCAGACCAATAAAGTCTTTAGAAAGCATCTTCCATACATTAAATACAGAGGCACCAAGAACTTTCCGGACGCCTATTTCTTTTGTTCTTTGTTCTGCGACAAAGGAGGTAAGGCCAAACAAGCCTAAACAACTGATAAGGATAGCCAGGGCCGTAAAAATCCCCGACAGTCTTGCAATACGTACTTCTGACCGGAATTTTCTTTCGTATTCCTCATCTACAAATTCAAAGGCAAAAGGAAGGTCAGGAAAATGTCTTTTAAAAACAGTTTCAATTATTTCCAGGTTCTGACTTGCACTGTTTCTGGGATTGAGACGCAGGTTATAATAGCTGGATTCGTTTTCTGTATCAAAAGCGAATATGGCTTGTTTAACAGGGTCATAAGGAGACTGCATGATCATATCCTCCACAACACCAATAATGGTTAAAGAAGGATCCGGATCTTCTTCATCGGAATCCTTTAGAAGTACTCCTACCGGATTTTCAAGTCCCATGTATTTTGCTGCAGTCTCGTTAATAAGCACTGCTGTAGAATCTGTGGAAAACTCTCTGGAGAAATCCCGTCCTGCAATAATTTTTAAACCTAAAGACTTAGCGTACTCAGCGGATACATCGGTCCAGGCAAAATCGTCCTGGAAGCCTTCGGGTTTCCCTTCCCAGGTATATCCACTTCTATTAGACCAGACATAGGTTGTAGGGCTACTAGAACTAGACATTTCTATTACTGCATTCGAGTTTAGAAATTCTGTCCGCATTAGCTCGTACTTTCCAATAAAATCCTGACTGTAGGTGGGTATCTGCACCAGGCCTTCTTTATCATAACCTATGGGCCTGTTTTTGGCATATTGTATTTGTTGCATAACGATTAAAGTGCCAATGATAAAAGCAACAGATACTGTAAATTGGATAACCACCAATACCTTTCTTGGCATGCTTGCCATTTTTCCGGCCTTAAAAGTACCTTTTAATACATCTACCGGATTGAAAGAGGACAGGTAGAGGGCAGGGTAACTTCCCGCCAATAGGGAGGTTAGTAGGATGAAGATAAGAGAACTAAACCAAAAGATTCCATTGGTCCAAGGGAATTCAATTTGCTTTAAGGATAGTTCATTAAAGCTATCTAATACCAACAAAATAATCACCACAGCCAGTACAAAGGCCATGGAGACTATAAGGAAAGATTCACCTAAAAATTGATTGATAAGCTGGTTTCTTTGGGAACCTATTGACTTTCGAATCCCCACTTCTTTTGAACGCTTTTCCGATCTGGCCGTACTCAGGTTCATAAAATTTATACAAGCCAGCAGCAAAACAAATAAGCCGATAATACCAAAGAGCCAAACATATTGGATTCTCCCACCGACTTGCTTGCCATCTTCGAAGTTAGCACGCAAATGCCAGTCTTTCATAGGAAATAAAAAGAGGGTGGGATTGAATTCTCTGGTATCTTCATTTAAGTCCTTTTTTACATACTGAATAGCGGAAGAGGCAGCATCCATACTGGCGTTATCCGCTAACTGAACAAACATTTGAAAACTGTTGTTTCCCCAACTGGTCTCAGCTTCTTTTAGCCATTCCTGTGTAGTTATATAATGCTCCCACGGTTGTATATAATGTAATTCACTAAAACTAGTGTTAAATGGCAAGTCTCTATAGACAGCTGTAACCATCATGCTGTACTCATTATTTACCTCAATTACCTTTCCAATGGGGTCAATATCTCCAAAAAGAGCAGATGCTGTGGAAGCCGAAATCATGATGGAATTGATTTCTCTAAGCCCATCTAATTCTCCTGCCAGTATTTCGAGGCTTAGCATTTCCGGAGCCCCTCTTTGCATAAAATTACCTTCTCTGGATATATTAATATCCTGGTACTTTAAATACTCAGAGTTCTGCCAGGAAGACATTACAATATGCTCAAACTTGTCGGTATACCGATCTCTTATTGCCGCTTCCAAAGGCCGTGGTATGGCTGGTCCGGTATCAGTTTCGTTGTTGAACGTTTGCGATTGATAGACTTGCGCTATTTTGGAGTAATTTTTGAAGTGGGTATTATATCCCAACTCGTCTTGTAACCAAAGACCAATTATTAGAGTCACTGCCATTCCTAATGCGAGCCCACCGATATTTATTGCAGAGTACCCCTTACTTCTAATTATATTTCGCCACGCGATTTTTAAATAATTTTTTATCATTTATCTTTTGTTTAGTATTTTCAAATAGTCTCTTAATGTAAGAAAATACTTAAAAACTAGAAACCAAATTTGCCACTGGATGGCTTTCTATAGGATATGCAATACGGATATGGCGTTTTTTTATCACTCATTCGGTTTCTTCTACTGCGGTTGGACGAGTTGCAAAAACGTGCAACTCGTCTTTGAAAACCTCAGAATTGCTGGGTATATGGCTCGTATACACTGCGATTGATTGGATGAATAAACTCCTTTTATATTACATGAGGGTTCCCACGGCCCTATTCTGACTTTCGGTCACTACCTGACCATCAAAAAGATTAATAACTCTATGGGCATAATGTGAATCCCTATCCGAATGCGTAACCATCACAATTGTGGTGCCTTCCTGATTTAACTCGGTTAGCAGATTCATCACTTCGATACCATTTTTAGAATCTAAATTTCCCGTTGGCTCATCCGCAAGGATAAGCTTGGGGTTGGTAACCACTGCTCTGGCTATCGCCACTCTTTGCTGTTGTCCGCCAGAGAGTTGATGTGGAAAGTGTTTCGCTCTATGTGCAATTTTCATACGTTCTAACACTTTGGTAACCTTTTCCTTTCTGTCGGACTTATTCATCTTAAGATAGATGAGCGGCAGTTCTACGTTTTCAAAAACGGTAAGCTCATCAATTAGATTAAAGCTTTGAAAAACAAAGCCTAAATTACCTTTTCTTAGTTCGGTCCTCTGTCGTTCTTTTAATCCTCCAACTTCGTTTCCTGCGAAATTATAGGTGCCTTCCGTAGGATTGTCTAACATTCCGATGATGTTTAATAGGGTCGACTTACCGCAACCAGAGGGTCCCATGATGGCCACAAATTCCCCATCGGATATTTCCATTGCTACATTGTTCAAAGCCAGAGTTTCTACCTCTTCTGTTCGGAAACTTTTCTTTAAATTTTTTATCTTAATCATATTAGTATTGGTTTATTTTTAATGTTTCTTGTTTCTATATAAATGACCTTAAAATGTCCGGTCTGTGACACTGTTTTTAGCGTAAAACTATTCTTTCTGCTTCTCCAAAAGAATCGTAATTACTAGTAATTACCTTTTCTCCAGCTTCTAGACCGTCTAGCACCTCGTAATAACGGGAGTTTTGTTTCCCAATTCGTATTGGTCTTTTGATTGCTTCTCCACCGTCGGCATTTACAACAAAGATCCACTGTCCTCCCGTACTACTGAAAAAACTTCCTTTAGGTAGTAAAAGGGCATCGTTTGATTCTCCTAATTGGAGTTTTATATTGTAGCTCTGACCGCTGCGAATCGTCTCTGGCTTTTGATCGGTAAAAACCAGGTCTACTTTAAACTTACCGTTTCGTACCTCGGGGTATACTTTTCGTATTCGCAATGGGTATTCATTTCCATTACGTTCCAGATTTGCCGTTAAGTCTCGTATTACCCTGTCTATATAATGTTCGTCTATTGCTGCCTCAATCTTGTAATCGGTTAGTACATTTACCTGGCCGATACGTTGGCCCTGTGCAATACTTTGGCCAATTTCTGCGTCTAAAAATCCTAGTTGACCGTCTGCAGGAGCTCTTACATTTAATTGATCAATTCTTTCATAAACCATTCCCAATGTTCTTTGCATTCTGGCCAAATCGGCATCGAGGCTACTCAGTGAAGTCCTTCTTAGTTCTTCATCCTGCTCGGTCTGTTTTTTAACTATTTCGTACTGTTTCTGTGATAGCTCATAGTTCTCTTTTGATAAAAGAAATTCTTCCTTAGAAATTAATTCTTCGGCATAAAGCGATTTGTTTTGCTCATAGTTTCTTTTTAGTCTTTGTAAGTCGTATTCAGCGGTTGCCAAAGATCTACGACCTTCTACTTGTCTGGAATCAAAGGTTAACTTGGTAGATCGCAGGTCGTTTTGCTTTAAGGCCAAATTACTTTCACTGGCTAATATTTGCTCATATAGGGCTCTATTTTCCAGTTTTAGGATTATATCTCCCTTTTTTACCATAGCGCCTTCTTCAATGAGTTTTTCCGTAACTCGGCCACCTTCGTAGGCATCCATATATATTGTGGCAATTGGGGCGACGTTCCCGTTTATGGTAATATAATCGTCAAACTTACCTGCCACTACTTCATTTAAGGACAGTTTATCCTTATCTGTTCGGTAGGTACTTACTGAGGTGCTGAAAAGGACCTTCCATAAAAGAAAAAGTATCAAAAGGCCCAGGGCAATATAGCCATAGTGTTTGGCTTTAAGTCCTTTCTTCTTTTCTAATTGTATATCCATGGGTATAGTTTCTTCTAGTTAAAATTAAATACTGGCAGACCCCTGTAAAAGTCGAGTGTGCTTTTGTTTATTTCGGCCCTCAGACGTACCTGAAGGTTTTCATTCTGAGCAATCGCAAATAGATTTTTTGCTGTAAAAAGGTCTAATGCACTTATCATCCCCTTGTCGTATCGTTTCTGGGCTATCGTAAATGCCAAGTTTTGCGCTTCCATATTTTGAAAGCTTTGGTCGTATTCTACCAACAAGGAATTGTATTCCTGTACCAGTTGTTGTATCGTTTGAAACAATTCTTGTTCTTGTAAATCCAGGTTGTTTTGCGCCCTGTCAAATGCTATTTTTTGTTGTTTAATTCTTGATCGAAAAGTCCAACTATTAAGAATTGGAATATTTAATGACACACCTACAAAGCCAGATGCATTATCCCTAAACTGATTTCTGAAAGGAATGGTTACTCCCAGGGAATCTGTTATGGTTTCATAAAAACCTGTGCCATATCCACCAAAAAGGAGAAGGGAAGGATAAAGATTTCCCCGAGCAACAGAAATTTCTTTTTGGGCTTGTTTAGCTCTTAACTCCTGAGCTTTAATGATTGGCAAGAAGGCCATAGCCTCATCATAAATGGAATTGGTCTTAATGGTATTGGGATCCGTTTCACGAAATTTTTCAACCAAACCGGCTTGTATAGAAATTTCACTCGTTCCCTCAAGATTCATCTCCTGGATAAGGCGTAGCTTTGCGGCAGCCAACTGGTTTCTACTTTGGGTAACATTAAGCTTGTCTCGCAATAAAAGAGATTCGGCCTCGTATTTGTCTGCTCCGGCTTTGAGTCCCAGATTAATCTGTTTATTCACCAGATCTACGTTAGATCGGGAGAGTGCCTCTTGTTCTAGAGAAATTGCAAGCAGTCCTTCAAAAAATTTAATGTCGTAATAGGCCTGCATTACTCTGAAGGACAACAAATATTTCTGCTGTAAGGTTTCTTCCTGTATCGCCTTATATGCGAGTTTGGAAGCGGTAATCACATTTATTTTTTGAAACCCCTGAAATACATCAATAGAGGCCTGCAAGTTATAATCATTGGAAAAGAAATCAGAGTTTACTATACTGTTGTCATTGGGATCTACGGTCCGTCCTTGATTAATGGTATAGCTTATATTTCCAGAAATATTAGGTAGTAAACTCCTTTTTGATTGTGCAAAGGTTTCCGCACCGGATTCAGTGGCATATTTAAAATCTTTTAAAAAGAGATTGTGCTCTAAGGCATAGTTAATACAATCGTCTAAAGACCATATTTGCTGTGCAAACAAACTGGACCCGGAAAGGAGTATAGAAAGAATGGTTGTCGCTAGTTGAATCTTCATATTTTTAATCTCTGTCTTTCTTATAGCGACAGTTGTGCCAATAAATTAAGGTATTGAAAATCAGAATATTAAAATATTGATCCCCAAGAATTTTACTTTTTATTGTCTAATCTTTAGACATATAATGTAAAATATTTTTACACTCTATAGTGGGAATACAACTTCAAATTGTAGCTTTACAAAAATTAAACAGAGGGAATATGTTAAATGGTAAGGTTTTGGTTATCGATGATAACAAAAGTGTCTTAAGTGCTTTAGAACTCTTATTACAAGACGAATTTAAAGAAGCTAAGTTTATTTCGAGTCCCAATCAAATTTCTTCTTATACTAATATTAAGGAGATCGATATCGTTCTTTTGGATATGAATTTTTCGGCAGGGGTAAACTCGGGTAATGAAGGACTATTCTGGCTACGGGAAATAAGAAAAAAGGCTCCTGATGTGTCCGTCATTATGATGACAGCTTACGGAGCGGTAGATCTGGCAGTAAAAGCTTTAAAAGAAGGTGCCGTGGATTTTATATTAAAACCCTGGAACAATGAAAAGCTTTTAGCAACTGTTAAATCTGCTTATAAACTCCGGGAGTCGAAGAAAGAGGTGGTTAAACTAAAACAAAAAGAGACCGGCTTAAAGCAGGTATTAAATGAGAATAAGAGCCCTATTGTGGGAGAATCGGAAGCACTCCGTTCTGTGCTGAAGTTAAGCAAAAAGGTTGCTAAAACAGATGTTAACGTACTCATTACTGGTGAGAATGGGACAGGGAAAGAATTAATCGCCAGGGAATTGCACAGGATGTCCGAAAGATCCTCAGAGGTATTTATTTCGGTCGACATGGGCTCCATTTCAGAGTCTTTGTTTGAGAGTGAGTTGTTTGGACATTTAAAAGGAGCTTTTACAGATGCCAAAGAAGATCGAATAGGAAAATTTGAAGCTGCAAATGGGGGTAGTTTATTTTTAGATGAAATTGGGAATTTGTCCTTACAAGCACAGGCAAAATTACTTTCGGCGATTCAAAATAAAACCATAGTTAAAGTGGGTTCTAACAAAGAAATTCCAGTCGATATACGACTAATTTGTGCCACCAATTGTGATCTAAATTCCATGGTTATTCAGGGAGTATTTAGAGAAGATTTGTTGTATAGAATCAATACAATACATGTAAAAGTACCTGCATTACGCAATAGGGATAAGGACGTACTGGTGCTTGCAGATTTTTATTTGAACCGTTTTGCCCGGAAGTACAATAAAATAGGGTTGCGTATTAATAAGATGGCGCAGGAAAAATTGCAGGATTACCCTTGGCCCGGAAATGTGAGGGAACTTCAACATACCATTGAAAGAGCTGTAATTTTAAGTGAGGGAAATGTTTTAAAACCAAGCGATTTTGTTCTAAATACCACTCCAGAAACTACTATCGAATCAGAACCAGATACGCTAGATGGTATGGAGAAAAAAATGATTCAAAACGCCCTGAATACAAATGATGGTAACTATAGTGCCGCTGCCGCTCAACTGGGAATAACACGGCAGACCTTGTATAACAAGCTTAAAAAGATGGATAAATAATGGTAAGCAAAAATATTTATCTTCAACTTGTATTGCGAATTCTCCTGTTGTCCGGATTTGCGCTGGGAGTGAGTTATTTTGCAGTAAAGGAAAGCTATTTTTTAGCTGGACTTCTAGGGGTACTTTTTATTATCCAGGTGGCAGATTTAATTCGATATGTAAACCATACCAACCGAAAAATAGCATATTTTTTTGATGCCATACAAAATGAAGATTTTACACTGCGATTTCCCGAAAAGCTAAGTTTAAAATCTCTGGAAGAGTTAAATCATAGCCTTAACACGCTTAATGAGATGATACAAGACATACATCTTAAAAAGCAAACACAAGAGCAGTATTATCAGGAGATAATACGCAGGGCAGATATAGGAATATTAACCTTTAATGAAAAAGGACATATTATCTATTCCAATCCTACCGTGGAGAAACTTCTTAACTACCGCCCACTAAATCACATAAAACAATTAGGTCAGGTAGATAAAAAATTATATGAATTATTCGAGGGGCTCAAACCTTTTGACCGTAAACTCTTTCAATTGGTAAACGAACGGGCAAAAAGACAGCTTTCTCTAACCGCAACATCCATAAATTTGGGAGGTGACAATTTTTTATTGGTTGTAGTTCAGGATATACACAGGGAATTAGATGAAAAGGAAACAGATTCCTGGGTGCGTTTGATTCGTGTTCTGACACATGAGATCATGAATACAATAGCCCCAATAACCTCAATTTCGGAGTCTGTTCTTAAATATTTTATAAAGGAAGATGGTTCCTTAAAGGAAGAAGGACTTGCCATTAACCATTTAAAAAGCGCAGCCAAAGGCATAGAAGTTATTAAGGAACAGGGGAATGATTTAATAAGCTTTGTACAATCGTATCGGAGCTTGCTGAGTCTTCCTGATCCGGATAAGGAGATAATAGCGGCAACCAAAATTTTGTCAAGAGTGGAAGTTTTGTTACAGACTAAGGATGCTCCTTCTGCTGTTAAAATGGATCTGCGGATAAAACCGGAGAATTTAGAATTTTTTCTGGACGAAAAACAAATTACCCAAGTTTTGTTGAATTTGGGTAAGAATGCCATACAGTCTATGGGAGAGAAGGAGGGAAGTATGTTACAAATCCTGGCAGGAGTGAACCCTTCCGGACGGAAATATATTGAGGTGCGAGATAATGGTCCTGGTATTCCTGCTGAATTAATCGAAGAAATATTTATTCCTTTCTTTACTACTAAAAGTGAAGGAACCGGCATCGGGTTGAGTCTTTCTAAACAAATTATGCGCTTGCACGGAGGAAGTCTTGAAGTGCATTCGGTACCAGACCATAGCACCTCTTTTATTTTGACTTTTTAGGGTTCGGGAGGTTTATAAACATAAGACTACCCATCGAATAAAATAGTAAATTGCTACTTCTTAGTAAAGCAGTAACGTTTGAAGAAGGTAATTAAGATTCTTGTTTTAGGGATCGCGATATCAGGTATACTTGTAATTAGCGGTTTATGGCTTTTGGCCAAGTCTCACAATAATACCGTCCATGAAGAAATAGTTGCGGTTATAAACAATGAGTTAGAAGGAACCGTATCCTTTGGAGATTTAAATTTCTCGTATATCCGAAATTTCCCCAATGCAAGGATAGAGCTGAGCGACGTGGTCTTGCAAAACAGCAATTCTGGTAAATCTCATTTTAAAAAGGTACATGTGGTTTTAAGACTAGGGAGTTTATTCCGAGATACCTTGCGTATTAAACATGTAGCTATCGAAGATGGTTTCTTTAGTAACGAAATAGACTCCATGGGTAGGAAACCAAGACTGTTTGGTAACAAACAAAATAAAAAGTCGAAAAAGGCTAGAAAGCTACAATTGAAATCTAGTGATATCGAAGTTCGTAACACCCAACTCTTTTTTGGAAATAAGGTTAAAGGAAATCGAATGTATATCACAGTAGAAGAAGGAAGCTTCAAAATGTCTTCTACGGACACCACAGTTGTTCTCTCTGGTAATGCCGAAGCGAAGCTAGATTCCCTTATCTCTACTAAGAAAACAATAATCAAAAACCAGAAAGCTAAGGTACGAGATGCTGTATTCCAAATCCATCGGGGTACCGGTGAAAAGAAATTACTGGATGGATACATATTGGCCAATAGACTAAAACTGACTCCGACTCTTAAATTGACACCACATGGAGATGGAAATATTATTGACTTTCACATCTTAGGCGATGGAAATTTAAATGCCTTCATAGAATTGTTAGAATTTCCAACCAACTCTACCTTGGAACAGCTTAATCCCGATGCAGAATTAGTACTGAGTTTTAATCAGGAAGGCTTTGTTAATCCCTTTAAGCGACCTTTCTTTCATTTGGATTTTAAGGTGAAGGATGCCACTGTAGTAAGCGATAAATTTAGACATCCATTGCGTAATTTGACTATTGAAGGCAATTATAATAATGGTAAGAACCACGGGCCTGAGACTGCTGAAATAAAGATTGATACGCTAAATGCTGATATAGATGAAAGTTTTATACGGGGTAGGCTTAAAGTCTCGAGTTTGTCCGATCCAGTTATTGATGCCCATTTGATTGCCGAGCTGGATTTGGGACACTTTTTACCAGATACTACGAAATACGAATTTGAGGGACTGGTAGATATGGATGTATATGTAAAAGGGAAAGTATCCGATCTGAAACAATTTCATTTTGAAGGAAAAGAAATGGCCAAAGGAGAAATTAACTTTAAGGACATCAAGATTCGTAATAAAAAGCAATCTATCCATTTCGTGAATGGAAACCTTAGCCTGCAAAATCATTTTATCGCTTTGAACACAGGCATTTTTTTAGACAAAGAATCTTCTTTCCGTGTTAAGGGAGAATTCGACAATCTGGATCAGTATGTGCTTGGTCATTCCAATACCTTAACTGGAAAGCTGTGGTTGGATTTTGAAAATCTCAATCTGGAAGATTTGGAAATATTCCGTTCTGCTAAGAAACCGAGTAAGCATAGACGAAAGACCAAATTACCAAAGTATACGTTTGATGTTTTTTTAAAGGGTAATGTTCTTCAAACCAGTTTCGGGGAATTAAGTAATGTAAACATTTCTTCTTCTTTGACCCCAGAATATATACAGGTCGATGCCTTTAAAATGGGATACCAAAGAGGGGAACTTTCTGGTAGCGGTAATGTTGCGTTGAACGGGACTCAAATAAAGTCGGTAAATACCGATGTATACGCTGCTTTTAAAGAACTCAATTATTCTTTGCCGGAAAAAGATTCACTAGCTGTACATGAAGTAAAACAACCTTTCAATCTCCCAGAATACCTGAAGGCAAATGTAGATTTACAAATTAACAAAGGGATTCTATTTGATATTCCTATTACTGAATTAAAGCTCGACATAAATTCTAATGGAAATCAAATAGGTCTCAAGGAACTCAGTTTTAAAACGAAAGAAGGCGACACGGATTTTCGAGGGAATTTTGCCATAAAAGATGGTGAAATATCAAAAATTACTGGAAAAGGTAAAATTGCACTTGATAAAGTGGTGCTGGATAAATACATTAAAAAAAGCGAAATAATAGAAAAGGACTCTACTAAAAAGATTCTTAGTTTGTCTAATCTTCCACCTCTAATAGATGTAGATATGCTGGTATCTGTCAAGGATGTTCGCTATAAGGATCAATATATCAAAAACTTAGAGACCAAGTTCCGAGTAGAGGATGAGGTAGCAAATTTCAGTTACGTTCGGGGAATGTTGCCCTTTGGAAAATTTAATCTTGGTCTTCAAGCAAAAAAAATACGCACTCCGGATATCACCTATATAGCGGATATGAAAATGGAAATAAACGCTCTGAATTTAAATACGTTTTTAGATTCCGAAGTCTTTGGCATTCCTGATCAAATAAATAAAAATAGGCCCAAAAATAAAGGGATAATCGACTACACTTTTCCAGTCAATTGGAAGGTAAATACAACGATCAAGGCAAAAAAGATTCAATATAAAAACGCTACAATAGAGGATGTGGATTTATTGGCAGCCTATGATAATGCAACCTTAGAAGTGGAACGCCTAGCATTTAACTTTAGTGGTGGTGAGGTCCTAACCTATGGATTTCTGAAAAAGGAAAATGCATCGTCTTTTCCAGCCTACGTCTACTGCGAGAGTAAGGAGATGGATTTAAGTGAAGTGCTAAGGGCATTTAATAATTTTAAGCAGGACGAATTTACCTATGAGAATTCTGATGGGAAGATTTCGTGGACCACCGACCTTCATTTCAACCTTATTGAATCTATAAACACGCCTTCTTTAAGTGATTTATGGAAGTTTACCTTTAAAATAAATGACGCTGAGTTTAAAGAAGTGCAAGTAATAGAAGAGACATTTAGTTTTATAGGACATAAGGCAAAAGATGACTTTGTGGTACAGGATTTAGACTTGGTTGGCTATTTGGATGGAACAGAGCTACTTTTTAAAGATTTGTTTATCAATAACAATATTGCCAATATGGATGTATATGGAAAATTAGACATTCTGGAGGGTGCTATCGATTTAAGTGTAGAGGCAAGTTTGTCCGATTTACTGTTTAGATCAAAAAAGAAAAGGATGGTTCAGACTCGTGAAGGAGAGGTGTCACTAGACAAGGATTTGAAAATATTTTTAAATGTTGAAGGCCCAAACAAGGATAGAAAGATTAGGACTTTTTCCAAGAAGAAGTTTCAAGAACACCGGCAAGACCTTCTGTCTAAAATAGAAAAGGTAGATCGAAAAGTAGAACGTAAAAATACAGAGGTAAATAAGTGATAGTTCCCAAATAAAAAAAAAGCCCGATAACAGCTATCGGGCTTTCTTAGAAATTGGTTATTTTTTATCTGAAATTACGAATTACTTACACCAGGATGTGTACATCCAATTCCTTTTCTCGAGCTCTTCCATAAAACGAGTGGTCATATGCTCGGTGGCTGCATCCCCATTTTTAAGGGCTACGTCTAAAATATCCAGCATATTTTCATGGAGACTTTCATAGTCTTTTAGGATTTCCCGGACCATAGCAATAGCGGATAACTCTTTGTTGGTGTCTTTAATGCTAGCTGAGGATATAGTCTCTTCCAAGCTTCGGTTAGGCTTCACTCCAAAGACACGCAACCGTTCTGCTATGGTGTCTATAGTTACTTTGGTGGTATCGTAATCCTTTTCAAATTCTTCGTGTAATTCAAAGAAATCAGGTCCTTCAATGTTCCAATGAAATTTTCTTAGTTTAAAATAATGAATCTGATAATTAGCCAGAAGTTTCATTAGAGACTCGACTATTTCTTCTTTCTCCGAATAATTAAAACCTAGTTTTTGATATTGTTTTTTGCTTATTTCTTTTATTTTTTCCATGTATTAAATTTTTAGATTAAACTTTTGCCTGCAAATTAGATGCAGACGTATTAAATATGTGTAAGGGATTGAATTCTACAAGGGAGTAGAATTCTGATATGGAAAAGATGGGCTGATTACTCAGCCTAGAAAGCAAATCTGTTTGAAGTTGTTTTTTCTACTTGCATATAATTAATATATAAAAAAGTAGCGCATTGTCAAGTTTTTAACAAGAATTAACGAATGAAACTTAGAGATTGTAGGTCTAATACTCCTTGAACATTACAAACCCTAAGTTAGACTAAAATCGGGTAGGATGACATGCATAAAGTCTATTCCAAAAAGGAATTTTGAAGGAAACCTGCCAATTCGTTATGTTCTTGCTTCGTACTAATAGCTTTTGGGTAGAAACCTAATATAAATTTCTTAGGACCACTTAACATAGCATCGGTGCCTTCTCCTCTTCCGAAACCAAAAACAGTCATCCCATCCTTACTCTTCAGTCCATTTTTGCTATTGCCAAGCAAAGAAACCATGTCTAAATTTGCATCCGATTCTTGCTGTACAAAATACATAGTACGCTGCTGTGTGGTTCTACCGGTGTAGATCCATCTAAAGTTTCCTCTCAGGATATCGTTTTTGTAATAATCGTGTGTTAATTTTTTAGGACCTTCCAAATTAGTTCCGTAGTACGTGTTTTTGTAGTCATAGCTACCACCGGGAGTTCCCTCGTATAAAAACCAATAATTTCTGTCTTGATCTGTTCTTAAGACATGCAATTCGGCATAAGAGTCGTTAAAATTCCAACTCCATTGCCATTTGCCACTTAAGGAAGTGGTAATGATTTGCGATCCGTTTACAATGCTCTTGCATTTATTATGACCTGGGTGCCCAGCTCCATCATCATCGCCTGAAAAGACCAAATTTGGAAGACCGCGAAAAGCAGAAGCCGCTGCCTCAGGGTAGGTTCCCCAGGGCTCCATTTTGAAGTTGATCCAATCGTTTCCGTCTTGGTCTATAATTCGAGAAAAACCACCACCTGCAATGTCGTAATAATAGGTGATTTCTTTTGTTTCGATTAAGAAATGAGGCCTTCCTTCGTAGCTAGTCTCCGAAATTTTGAGAGCGTCGGTATTCTTTTGCGACTTAATTTTTAACATTATCCCAGGCCATTGAACTTCCATACCATGGACCATTTGCCCATCGTGTAGTGGCTCTTTTCCAGTTTTGAGAATATTGACTCCTTTCTTAAAATAGGAAGTCCCTTGTAGCCTTACATCATGTGCCACATATTCATAACACGGACCCTCTTTGTCCCATACCTTATAATCATTGATATAAATGCCATTGGCATAACACGGACTCCAACTCGTCCAATACATTCTCGCTTCAACGACATCCTCTGGATTGGTTGTAATATCTAATTTAGAAGTAAATTCGTCTTCTCTGGTAACCCAATTTTTTGGTTGATCGTAGGGTTTTACAAGCTCAACAGAATAGTCTCTCTCAGTACGGACGCCAGAAACAGCTTCGGTAAAATATATTAGACCATTGTTTCCCGTAATTCTAGCAGCCACCTTGATATCGCTCTGATCGGGCACCCATTGCGTATCCCAGTTTATATCAAAAGGATACATATTGGAACTGCCCAAATTGTGAACTACTTGTCCACGGAAATAATGATAATGCCATTGTTTGTATATGCCATCCCCCTCATAATTTATATCTTCAAAATACCCGATGTATTCTACTTTACGGAGATTTAAATTGGGATCTTGAATGCTTAAATGCTGTTTTTCTTTTAAGGAACTATTTGCTTCAATTCCGCTAATGACAGTTTTGATTTTTGCAATTTCAGGAGGATAATAGACTCTTAAAACTACACCATATATGATATTTTGGGGCCAGTTCCATCGTTGTTCTTTATCTACATCCAGTCGAAAAGTGTTGTCCTTACCTTGCCTGAGTTGCTCCAACGGGATTTCGGTGACCGGGTAATTATGGTGCATATAATCTGCTTCCTCATCAGGGGTGTTACTAGCAATATTTATGGTTATGGAAGGATTTTTGTTGATAGAAACTCTGAGATTCTTAGTGTCTTCATGGGATCCAACCTTTTCTAGAACTAACTCGGCCTTTAAGGCGTTTTTAATGTCTATATATTGATCAAAACTGATGTGACCATCTTCTACTCTCGACTCTGGGAAATGATCTTTGTTTGTTTTATAGTCGAGTTTACCCCCAACACGTAAAAATTTACCTCCCTCATTTAAGGTCATTTGAGGAGTCCATATATATTCTCTGAAGACATCTCCCGGCTTGGGTTGCGCTAAGAGCGATGTACTGAACATATGGACACTAATAAGTGCAAATAAGAAGGCTAGTTTACGGTTTTTCATTTTCGATAATTACTGGAGTTGCATATATATTTCCAAAAGTGACCGACGTATTATGTGCTATCAATAATGCTGCGCCACTATCTATGTTTTCTTCCGCCTCTTCGGCAATAAAATCCCAAGCTGCTGGTTCTTCCTTTTCTAAAGGCCAAAGCTTTACGCTATATCGTGTTCTATGAGGTTGTGTCGTTTCTACCCGATGAATCATACCATAGGGTTTATTTAATTCGATTTTGCGATACTTTGTAATGTCCTCTTCTTCATAAAATGGTATTCCCTTTTTAGGCCCATCAAATATGCGCCACCTACAGCTATCTAATTCTTTAGTTAATCGAAACTCAGCGGTTGCACCCAAGGGATACCATTTTCGATGCGGCTGTAAACTATCTGTGTCATGACCGGGCCATCTACTAGCGATGGCCGCATGGGAAACATTATAGGTTGGAGGACCCTTTTTAGGTTCCTCAAAATCGTGAAAGATAACACTGGTTCGAACTTCATAGTTACGCCAGCTACTATCACCCAGTGCCAGCACCCTGTCGTAATAACGATCTGTATTTCGAATACCATCTGCCGTAATCTTCCATTTTCCATCTACTACTTGTACCACTTTTTGGACATTCTTTGTCTTGTTCCATTCTACAGAATAGGGTAGGGGCCATTTATTCGATTTCAAAACCTTAAAATGCAATGTTTTTCTTGTCGAATTTCCCAAAGAGTCGGAAACGAATACAACCAAATCATTTCTTCCTTCTTTACACAGCTCCAAATCGAGATCTATGTTAAAGTCTCCTTTAGAAGCCAATCTGTGAAGATCTGAACCTAAGGTAAACGACTGTTTTTCCCCATTGTTTAATTGATAATAGGCTTCTTTGATAGCATTGGTAGCCGCAATACTACCTAAGATATTTATCCACTTTTGAGCAATGCCAACCGCGCCAAACACCTGATTGTCGCCATACCAAAAATCAACAACTAAAGACTCGGTCTTTTTTTCCGTCGGTAGGCAGGAAATAAAAAGTACCAGCCAAAGAAGTAAAACAGTCTTTTTGGTTTTACCGTAATGGACCTTCATTGATCCAAATATTTAGTAGAGGTGCTTTCCATGTATACGGTTTTCCAAGTACATCCATATCGCCGTCACCATCCAGGTCTGCCATCTTGCCTTCGTGAATTCCGTAGCCTTTGGCAATAAGCATTTCTCTAAAGTTTCCTTTGCCATCTCCCAGTAAGACTCGTGTTTTGGCATCCGGATTTTCTTCTCCAAATCGCATTTCTCCACTGAAAATATCCATATGACCATCGCCGTTAAAGTCTAATATATCAATGGAATGCCCATTGTCTAACTCTTTTAGAAGGAGTGTTTTTTTCCAGGATCCGGTTCCTTTTTTATTATCGGTCCACTCATGCCACTCGTACATATAAAGAGGCCCCTTGCCATCTCCAACGACGAGTAGGACTTCTGGCCTGCCTCCTTCAATTAACTGTGCGCTTGCCGAACGACTAAAAGTATAACTTGCGTCGATTAGGTTTTCTGTATAAGAACCGTTTGTAAACTTAAACCATCTTCCGCCCCCAACAATGTCTACTAACCCATCTCCATCAATATCTTCCAGATCTAAACCTTCGTGTTCGTTTACAGATTGCCAGCCCGGATAACCATTCAATCCTACCAGGGGTTCCATTTCACTATCTATGGAGTACGTATAGATGGCAGTCATAGGCCATTCTTCGCTCTTTTTTGGGTTTTTGGGTATTTCTGCAACAATTAGCTTATGCCCTCCCTGGTTCCAAAAAACCAATTCTGCTTTTCCGTCACCATCTACATCACCAAAAATTTGATCGTGATGTTTATTTGCGCCAGATTTTTTTATTGTTCTTCTCGTCCAGGGTTTCTCTGGATTGAACTTTGGAAAAGGATTTTCCCACCACCATACTTCATTACTCTGACTTTCTCCTGCAAAAACGACGTCTTCATCTCCATCTCCATCGATGTCATAGGCCGCTGACCCCGCTTCTATGCGCAAGGGTTGGTCATCTATAATATGACGCTCCCATTTGCCTTTATCGTAACGAAACATAGTCAAAGAAGGAGCTTGTGTACGTTCTGAAATAAAAAAGTCCATATCACCGTCCATATCAACGTCGGAAATTAAGGCCGCAGTTTGCTGATTGCCATTATTCGGTGTTTCAATTTCCCCATTAGAAGAAGAAACCAAACGCCAATTGCGGCTATCCTTGTCCTTAGTATCATTTCTCCATAGATGAACAAACTGATGTTGGTCCCATCCGGCACTGACAATATCCATGTCTCCATCATGATCCAGATCTGCCAGTTGTGTTCCTAAATGACTTTCTTTGCCCGTATCGAGAATTTCTTTGGTGAATTCCCCAGTACCATTGTTATCCCATAACTGTAGTTCTAAAATGCTGCCTTTATGTTCACTGGTAATCAAATCCGTATCCCCGTCTTTGTCCATATCGATAACAAATAGGTTATTCGTGGAATACTGGGTAGCTATTCTATGTCTATTCCATTTTTCGGTATTGTTCTCACCTTGTTCGTACCAAAAGATATTTCCATCGGGTTCTTCGCCCGGCCATCTTTCCTCGCAAACAACTATATCTGCCTTAGAATCCCCATTTAAATCGGCTACGCCAAACCTATCTGCGGGATGATTCGTAGTTCCTATTTCGTAGTTATTCCAGTTGCCAGAGCCATCTCCTGGATTCTCATACCATACTACAATTTTCGGTTCGTCTTCTCCTTCTGGTCTTCTTCCGGCGGCAATATCAATGTCTCCGTCTCCGTCAATATCTCCGGTGCCAATGCCTTCATCGGAAGTGTTTTCAGCTACCAATGTGATTTTCCATTGGTCCTTAGATGGGTTCGCAGGTATTTCAAAACTGTAGATATTCCCGTTCCCAGCAATTACAAATTCTTCTTTACCACCAGCTATTATTTGGGCTTTGGTGAAACCTTGACTATTGGTATGCGATGTAGCAGGCACTGCTCCTATTTTTATTGCCTTCCAATTATCTCCATTGGTATCTGTAGCCTCGATCCAATAAACAGAAGGTAAGCCCTGAGCAATTATATCGCCGTACTCGTCTCCATCAACATCCATTACCAAAATTCCGTCCACATTTAGTCCCAGATCTTTCCTGGACCACTCCGAATCCATTTGTCCGCCTGGATTTAAGTATACCCAGCGACCGCTTAAGATATCGTCTAGTCCGTCATTGTTTAAGTCACCAGCATCTAAGCCAAAATATCGCAACCAGTCTGGGGCGTCGTAGTCTCCCCACTTACTTTTAGTATCATCAACTTGTATATAAGACCAATTAGATACATTGGTCTGTCCGAACGTATTTATTTGGAATCCAAAAATCATTGTAATTGCCAAAATGAGCAGTTCATTTTTTTTCTTCATCAGTAGTGTTTAATTAGGTTTGTGGTTCTTGCTATTAGTAAAATACTTCTTGTCGCAAGTTAGCATTCCTTTTATCAGGATACTTATTTTAAACTTTCAATTGTTAGCTCTTTTTCTAACCAATAGGCATCGTCTCTAAATTCGAATGCTGTAGGCTGGTAGTCCCCTACCAACTGCACATCTGCCTTTTCCGGTACTTCGGAACCAGCTGTCCAAAAAATAGCGTTTACCAAAAGGCGTCGCACCCCTTCGTTGAGTAGATCTGTTGCAGCTCCAATGGTAGAGGTGAATGCTTGCCCTTTTACACCTTCAGGAATTTGGTACGACTTAATCCAAGCGATAGGCATCATGGGTGAATTTAGGTCTTCACCTTTTTCGTTTTTAGACGCTGGAATAGAATCTGTGGGTTGCATACCGTAAAAAAGATCGTTCTCGTCAAAAGGTTTTTCTCCTTGAATAACTTGTCCCATAACGATAGGCTGGGCGTCTCCGGGAAGGGGTAGACGAACACCATAAACATCGGTTGGCCCCCAGATTTCTTTATCCACTAATCCGTTACTTATAGGATGTGCTTTGCCGAATTCTGATAATATGCCTCTGGTACTTTGGTATTTGTGTTTCCCGTGATGTGAAATCCATTTTTCTCCTAAAACTAGTCTTCCAAAACCGTCGTGCCATTCGTTTTTATCACCTTGGTAATAGTTCCCATAGTGGACATAACTACTTAGACTGTCTTTTTCAAAATTGAATGCATGAGTAGCTGTTCTTATTCCGACAATGGGTTTTCCTTGTTTAAGGTAATTTTCAAAATAGGCCATTTGATTGTCAGGTAAGGCTCTGAACCTTGTAAATAAAACGAGTACGTCGGCTGTCTCCAGAGCTTCCAATCCTGGGATATTTCTAACGTAGTTTGCGTTAACAATACCAGGTTTTGATGGGTCCTGCGCGAAAAGAACCGTACACTTGAAACCATGATGGTTCGCCATTATTTTTGCCAATTGCGGAAGTGCTTCTTCAGATCGGTATTCCTCGTCTCCGGAGACAAAAACAATATGCTTTGCGTCACTATTTTTGTTAAATTCTAACCATTGAATAGGCGTTTCGGAAGTAACAACTTCTTGCTGCCCCTTTTTATCTTTTTTCTCAGCACAACTAAGGACAAAAAGAAGTCCTAAGCCAAGAACAAGTATTTTTTTTATGTACGTATTCATTATATTCTACTTACTAATTCCCTTTTTTATAAAATCATAACCCTCGGAATACACTTCTTTCATAGGTGAATAGTCTCTCCAAACGTTAATAGCATTAGCAAATTCAGGGATTACCGTGCTAAATGCTTCAATGGTTAACCAACCGTTGTATTTTATTTCTTTTAAGCTCGAAAATACCTCCTTCCAATCTACCTGTCCACTGCCGGGAGTACCACGGTCATTTTCACTAATGTGGACATGCTGAAGATATGGTGCAATTGTCTTTAGTGCTTTGGCCTGACTTTTTTCTTCTATATTACCATGGTGTGTATCGTACATGGCTCTGACATAGGGATGATCTACCGCTTCTATCAATGTTTTTAAATCTTCCATTGTGTTATAGAGATAACACTCAAAACGGTTTAAGGCTTCTGGACAAAGCATGATTTTTGCTTCGGCAGCGTACTCTGCAGCTAAACGAAGTGTTTCTGCGCTGCGCTTGCGCTCATCAACCGTAGGGGGCTGTCTTGTGAAATAGGCGAAACTGGAATGTATAGGACCACAGATATTTCCTGCACCTAATGCTTCGGCATTGTCAATCGCCCATTTGAGTCGATCAAGTCCAGCTTGTCGAATAGAAGCGTCTTCACTGGAGATATTTTCTTCAGGAGAAAGCCCTGTTACGGTAGTCACGCCTAATTCCAAATCAGCAAAACGATTTCCTAATTTGTTGTAGTGTTTTGTATCGCCTTCACCCATATAGAGTTCAATACCATCGTATCCTGTATTTTTTAATTCTTCTACAATCCCGAAATGCTCCTCTGTTACGTGGTTGGTCCACAGTAACATATTCATACCTATTTTCATAAGGTTAAAATTCTAAAGTAGATAAATGAATAAACTGCTAGTATATTAATTACCAGCAGTTTATTTGAATTAATATTAATTTTTAATTTAAGCCGCTGCTACTTCAGGGGCTCTGTTTTTCATCCAGAAATACAAGAGCGTAAACAGGATAATTAAGGTACCAGGGAATAAGACCATGGTACCCAATGTAGCCTGCCCAGCTACCAATTCTAATTCATCTCCTGTAAGTCCTTGCGCCGCAGCCGCAGCTTTATCCGAATCTATCCATCCACCAATTATGGGTTGGAAAATGGAAGAGGAGAACATCCCGATGGCTCCAATAATGGACATTCCTAAAGCCCCACTTTTTGGAACTTTAGTTGCTACTAAACCGATCATGTTTGGCCAAAAATAGGCTATTCCTAATGCAAAAAATATAGCAGCTACATAGGCCATTGCACCGGTCTGTGTACTAAATAAATAAATTCCAATGGTCGCCAAAATGGCAGAACCCAAAAGAACACCAGTCTGGTCAAATTTTTTCACCATATCCCCTCCAAAATATCTGGCCACGGCCATAAGACCAGCTGTTAAGGCAAGTATTAGAGTAGGCTGGGCGCCACTTTTGGCTAAAATAAGACCTACCCATTGATTAGGACCAAATTCTGATATAGCAGTTAAGGACATACAGACAGCAATAAAGATAAACAACGGAGTAACCATTGCTTTTAGGTTACCACTAATTGTAGCAGCCTCTTGAATTTTGGCTTTTGGCCAAGTTTGGCCAAAGAACAAATAGGCGTAGATAAGGGTAGGTATTAATAGCAGCCAAACTTGAGATTGTCCCGTAATTCCAGAATCAGTCATAAAACCAGAAATTAAACTACCAATGGCAATACCTCCTGGAAACCACATATGAAAACGGTTGAGCATTTTACTCATTTTATTTCCACTATAAGCATCTGCTATCATAGGGTTACAGGCTGCTTCTGTACACCCATTTCCAAGGCCTATCAATAAATTAGCTATTAATAAACCCATATAATTGCCAGAGAAAATTAACATCAAGATTCCTATGGCATGGGCGAAAAAAGCAAATTGCATAATAATTTTACCTCCAACTTTGTGATATATTAGGCCTCCGATAACCATGGAAATTGGAAACCCTAAAAACCACATAGAAGCAATAAGCCCACCTTGACTAGCAGTTAACTCTAAGTCTATAATAAGTTGATCCAAAATACCCGCAGCAATGGCGAAAGAAAAAGCTGTAGTTATGAGAGCAAAACAACTGCCGTAAAATAACCTCTGCGAATTAATTTGGGGTGTATTTGATTGGTTTTCCATTTGTTTTTTGTTTAAGGTTGATTAATTGCACAATTTAGTAAAATCAAATTTATTTGAATTCATAAGTTTAGTGTGTTTTTCTCTAAAATCATAATTAAATTGAAACATACATAACTATTTGCACATATTCATGGCAAAATTTTACAGAGTTGTTAAATTGTTATTATCTTCCATTTTTTAATTAGACCTAGGTCGTATAGGGTAATTTTTATAATTAATTAAACAAAAACGAATAGTTCATGGCAGAAAACAACTTTCCAAAACTACACAATGCCTCTTGGCCAGGGGTTGTAGGAAAAGGACCGGATTCTGAACCTCCGATTCCTTTAGACACCTTATTGGATTTTACAGCAAAGGCCGAAGTAAATGGAGCAAAATTTGATGGAATCGATTTATTTCTTTTTGACCCCCACATGAGTATCGACTCTTCTGAGGACGATATAAAGCAGATGGTCGATAAGGCAGCTTCCCGAAATCTGGAAATTGGAAGTTTGGTAGCTCCAGTTTGGGAACCAACAGGAGGGGGATCTGCTATGGGTTCCAAGGCAGAGAGAGATCGTTTTCTTACTCAGGTACGAAAGTCATGTAAAATAGGCAAAAGATTCAGAGAATTGGGTATTAGACCTAATGGGGTAATACGCATAGATTCTTCCGTAAATCCAGAAGCATGGGCAAAAGACCCGGTAGGAAACACCAAATTGATTGCGGAAACTTTTAGAGAGGCTTGCGACATTGCAGCAGATTTTGGAGAATCATTGGCTGCAGAAGGTGAAATATGCTGGGGAGGTATGCAGGGATGGAAGACAATGATTAATACACTAGAAGCCGTTAATAGACCAAATATTGGTTTTCAGGCAGATATGGCGCATACCTTATTGTATCTGCTTGGATATAATAAACAGGATGAACGCATCTTACCTGAGGATTTTGAATGGAGTGATCGCGAAACACTTAAAGACGGTTTACGAACTTTAACCGCAGCTCTTAGACCATGGACCATAGATTTTCATGTCGCTCAAAACGACGGTACTGTTTTTGGCGCTGGATCTCACGACAAGACAGGAAGACATTGTCAGGCTACCGATCCAAACGGTAAACTGAATATAGGGGAAGATGCTGGCTTTTGGTTAAGGGATGAGCATGGGAACCTGACTAAAAAGATGAGGCATATCTGTTGGGATGGGTGTATGTTCCCTAACGAAGTAATGATGCAGCAAAAAACCTGGAACGATATCCTTGAAGCCATGCTGAATGTTCGTAAACTACATGGCTGGCAGGAATAAAAGTAGAATTAATATACAGTAAATATGGCAAAAAAGAAAAGCATCAATATTGGCATGGTAGGCTACGGCTTTATGGGTAGAACACATACCAATGCGTATAAACGAGTAGGAGATTTTTTCCCGGAATTGGAGTTCCAACCTGTGCTAAAGGCAATTTGCGCAAGAAACAAAGAGAGACTATCTGCTTTTGCAGAACAATGGGGTTATGAATCTATTGAAACCGATTGGAGAAAATTAGTTGAAAGAGAAGATATAGATGCAATAGATATTTGTACTCCAAATAATATGCATGCGGAGATAGCAATCGCAGCTGCCAAGGCAGGCAAGATGGTGTTGTGCGAAAAGCCTCTGGCCAGAACTGTGGCAGAGGCACAACCAATGGTAGATGCAATAGAAGCGTCAGGAGTAGCCAATACCGTATACTACAATTATAGAAGAGTACCGGCAGTAACTTTGGCAAAACAATTGATCGATAGTGGAAAGTTGGGTAAAGTATTTCATTACCGAGCTAATTTTTTACAAGATTGGACCATCAGCCCGGAACTTCCGCAGGGAGGTGAGGGTCTCTGGCGTTTGGATAATGATGCCGCAGGATCTGGAGTAACTGGAGATCTTCTCGCACATTGTATAGATACTGCGATGTGGCTAAACGGAGGGATAAAAGATGTGTCGGCGGTTACAGAAACCTTTATCAAAGAAAGAGTCCATACAGGCACTGGTGAAAAGCAAAAGGTGGGAATTGATGATGCTTGTATTTTCCATTGCCATTTTGATAATGGCTCCCTGGGATTGTTTGAATCTACCCGATATGCCAGAGGACATAAAGCATTGTATACCTTTGAGATAAATGGGGAACATGCGTCGATTAAATGGGACTTACACGATTTAAGTCGATTGGAGTATTTTGACCACAGAGATGAATCCATTGAAAGAGGTTGGCGTTCTATTCACGTGACTGATGGGGACCAGCCTTATATGGATAAATGGTGGGTGCCCGGTCTGTCTATTGGATACGAACATAGTTTTGTACATCAGGTGGCCGATTTCTTAAAATGCCTGGAGGAAGGAGTGGCTTGCCATCCTAACTTTTACGATGCACAACAAACACAAAAAGTGTGTGAGGCCGTCCTGACCTCTGCCACAACAAAATCCTGGCAAGATACTGGAGTCCGTTGGTCTAATTAAAATCAAAATCAACCTAAATGAAGCAAGAAATCAAGGGGTTCTGTCTGCAGGGATCCCAAAGAATATATCCCAATACTGCCGAAGACGTAACCGCTAATACTTCGGTAATAACTATGGAGATGCCTGCCTTAAAAGAAGGAGAAATTCGGGCTAAAACACTCTACACAGGCATTTGTGGTTCCGATAATAGCGCCTCTCTTGGAAAGCCAAATTTTGATTGGGTAGAACGTCCCAGAGTCATTGGACACGAGTTTAGTGCGAAAGTACTGGAATTAGGACCCGGGGATCATGGGGATTTAAAGGTTGGCGATATTTTCACTCCCTTGGCCATGTTGGGTTGTCAGGAGGTAGACTGTCCTGCATGTAGTGTGGCAAAGTGGAACTTATGCCCCAACAAACAGATTATAGGCTTCCACAGAGATGGTGGTTTTGGACAACAGGTTATTCTGGAATCGGATAGGGTCGTTCGCTTGATGGACGGACTTACACCACAGGAAGGTGCACTTGTAGAGCCTCTATCTATAATCACCAACGCTTTGTACAATAAATGTGATATTAAACCTGGCCAGGATGTTGTGGTAAGCGGCTGTGGAATAATTGGTTTGATGTCGGCAGAAGTAGCAAGAGCCGCTGGTGCAAGAGTGTTAGTTACCGGGATAGAACAGGACAGAGACATTCGGTTGAAGAAGGCCAAAGATCGAGGTTTTATAACGGTCGAAGTATCGGCAGAAAATTCTTTAACCAATCAGCTTAAAGAAGGGATAAAGGATGGAAAAGGCCTTCTATTTGCACCAAATGGAAAAGTAGATCTACTTATTGAGTGTTCAGGAGTCCCACAGGTTTTACAAGAGGCTATTGGTGTTGTTAAACCGGAAGGAGATATTTGTGTAATTGCTACCTATCCAAAAGAGGTAGAAATTAATGCCACACATCTTACAAGAACTTCTTTAAATATTAAAGGATCGATGGGGTCTTGTAGAAAAGATTATATGGCTGCACAAAAGCTCATGTTGTTGGGAACCTTTCCTGCGGAGGAGTATACGGACTTCTATAATTTTGAAGATATCACTAAGGCGTTTGCAGATTCCATTAAGGCCCAGAATGTTAAGGCAGTAGTAAAGATGAATCCATGAAGAAGACAGCAAAACACACCATTTTTATAACAGGGGGTACCGGTTGTATCGGTGCGGTAAGTGTTTACCATCTTCTGAAAAGTGAGGAGGTAGCACGTATTGTAATAGCGGCCAGGTCTAATCAAAAAGACCTACTGAATTTATGGTTGGGGCCAGATTTAGATACTCGACTGGAGTTTGTTACTCTGGATATATCAGATTATACCTTGATACCGGAAATTCTCCAGAAGATTAACCCTACCCATATAATACATTTAGGGGCTTATCAAAGTCCAGACTGTTCTAAACATCATATTCGTGGAATGGAAATTAATACCGGGGGAACGATGGCCCTTTTTGACGCTGCCGAAGATCTTCCAAACTTAAAGCGATTTGTGTTTGCCAGCTCTGCAGCGGTATATGGAATGCGTGCCATGTATCCACAAGATTTGATTGACGAAGATGTTGTTTTGGCCCCACCCAATCACTATGGTATATGGAAGCTTTCGGGAGAACATCTAGCAAGGTTGTTTTTTGACAATACCGGGATTCCTACCGTTTGCCTGAGACTGAATACCACTTACGGCAAAGGTCGGGAGAAAGGAAAAACTTCTGCCCCTACAAATGCCCTAAAAGCAATTGCACTGGGAGCAAATAAGGGGAAAGTAATTCCATTTGAAATGCCTTATAAGGGAAAAGAAAATTACCATTTCGTTGAGGATGTAGGAGCGCAATTCGCCGCTTGTACACTCCAGGATTATAAGGGTTATGGATGTTTTAATATTAAAGGGAGAACCATTGCTATTCAAAAATTCTTAGATTTGGCTATGACAGAAGCCAAGAAATTAGGAATAGAGCAATATGCCCAGTTGTCCATTGGCGAGGCAGTTGATGAGAATTTATTCGTATCCGATCTGGATCACACCAAAATAGACACCACGTTTAACGACTTGCCATTGACAGACATTTCTCAAGGAATTCACACAACATTATTGGCATTTATGGCTCTTGCAAAGGAAGGGAAATTGACATTTTCAAAAGAAAGTTCATGAAACAAATAGGTGTTGGATTTATTGGTGCCGGGGATATTGCCAATTTGCATGCCAAGGCAATCTCCGAAATACCAGGGGCAACTTTAGTTGGCCTGTGGAATCGAACCTTGGAAAAGGGAAAAAAGAAAGCCAAGGAATACCACTGCAAATGGTATACTACGGTAGACGAATTATTGAATGATTCTGAAATAGATGCTGTTTTTATATTAACCAATATGGAAACACATTGCAGCTACACCCTGCAAGCTGCTGCTGCAGGCAAGCATGTTCTAGTAGAAAAACCCGCTGCCTCTTCCATAGACGAGCTTAAAAAAATGCAATCTGCCGTTGATGGGGCAGGTGTAAAATGTATGCCAGTGCATAATTATATTTATGAACCCGGTGTATTGCGAATGAAAAATATGATAGAATCTGGAGACCTGGGAGACATAGCCTCCTTTTACATGATGTATAATATTCAGCATGCAGATGAAATTAGAGCTAGGTACCCCGGCGTGATAAGACAGATTTTAACGCATCATAGTTACACGATGCTATACCTGGTTGGTAAACCTAAAACGGTTTCTTGTCTTACCCATACAGTAGATCCAACATTGGCTCCACAAGAAAATGTAGCTATGGCCATTCTGCAAATGGAGAAAGGTAGCTTAAGTCATCTCTCTACGAGTTTTGCCAACGACGATCAGGCAGGAGAACCTTGGACCTGTATGATAAAAGTCTTAGGAACTAATGGCAGTGCAAGATACAGCTATAGAGATTGGGTTATTCATAAACCCAATGGTGCGCATTCCCAGACCTTTTATAGCTATCCCGAATCGATTAAGAATACGGCAAAACACTTTATTGAAAAGGTTTTAGACAAAGGCGAAGAACCTTTGTCTACATTGGAGGATGCCATCCGGTGCCAAAAAATTATTGAAGCATGTGAAGACTCCGTCAAAAATGGCGTTCATGTCTCGTTAAATTTATAATAGTATATATGAAAGCAATCAGAAATAATGTTATTTCAGGAATTCTTTTTACCCTTTTGATTTTTCTTTTAAATGCATGTAAAGAAAAGTCGAATACCCTACCGATACATAAAGGAGAGAGAATTGTACTTCTGGGTAATAACCTCGGATCCCGGATGATGAACTTCGGATATTTCGAGACAGAAATGCAGCTGCGTTACCCGGATAGTCTATTGTATATTCGGAATATGTGCGATGGGGGGAATACACCAGGATTTAGACCCCATTCCTCCCGAAACGATCCCTGGGCATTTCCAGGTGCCGAAAAATTTCAAACTGAGTTGGCGCAAAACTCTGGAAGCATTGGACATTTTGATAGTGAGGACGATTGGTTAAAACGACTAAAACCAGATGTTATTTTAGCCTTTTTTGGTTATAATGAGTCCTTCGAAGGGCGAGAAGGTTTAGAAAACTATAAAGAAGAACTCAGGGCTTTTATCAGACATACGAAAGGACAAAAATACAATGACTTGTCTGCCCCGAAGTTGGCAATTGTTTCTCCTATTGCCTTTGAAGATTTATCGGCCACTATGGATCTCCCGGATGGCCGCAAAGAAAATAAGAATCTTGCCCTTTATACTAAAGCCATGGAAGAAGTTGCCAAACAAGAAAAGGTACTTTTTGTAAACGCTTTTGATGTCACTAAAAAATGGTTTAACGAAGAAGAAGAACCGCTTACTGCAGATGGATTTCAGTTAAATGATAAAGGGTACCAGCTATTTGCAAGCTTCTTAGCTAATTCGGTCTTTGGTGAAAAAGAAAAGGTAGTTCCAGAACACGAGGCGCTGGTTAAGGAGGCTGTCTTAGAGAAAAACTGGATGTGGCACAACGACATAAAAATTCCAAATGGAGTACATGCCTATGGCAGAAGGTTTGATCCTTTCGGACCTGATAATTATCCCGATGAGGTTATTAAGATAAGGGAAATGACAGCAATTCGTGATACAGCCATTTGGGATGCAGCCAAAGGCGAGACAAAAGACCTTGCAGCCGCGGATGCAAAAACAAGAGTGCTGCCACCTGTAGACACGAATTACAACCCTGCAAATAACAATGGAAATCCGGAGTATCTATACGGAGAGGAGGCACTTTCAAAAATAGACGTTGCAAAAGGGTATAAAATAGAACTGTTTGCATCAGAAGTAGAATTTCCCGATCTAGCCAATCCTACCCAATTATCGTTCGACAATAAAGGCAGATTATGGGTGGGAGTTATGCCAAGCTACCCGCACTACAAGCCTGGTGATAGTAAGCCAAATGATAAACTTCTTATTTTAGAGGATACGGATATGGATGGTAAGGCCGACAAACAAACGGTGTTTGCTGAAGGCTTGCATCTCACTATAGGATTCGAGTTCGCGCCAGAAGGAGTATATGTTTCTCAAGGAACCAACCTGGTATTGTTGAAAGATACGAATGGGGATGATAAGGCCGATGTTACGGAAATCATTCTAAGTGGTTTTGACGATCACGATACCCACCATGCTATTAGCGCTTTTACAGCAGATCCCTCAGGAGCCTTGTATATGGCAGAGGGTGTATTTTTACATACCAACGTAGAAACCGCCTATGGACCTGTACGAGCTACCAATGGAGGCTTTTATAGATACAGTCCACAACGCCATCACTTAGAACGCACGGCGCAATTACCTATACCTAACCCTTGGGGTATTGCCTTTGATGATTGGGGACAGCCATTTTTTGCTCATACTTCAGGGCCAGATATTACTTGGATGACACCCGGCACTATAAAACCACGATACGGGCAGGCTTCCCCTTTACCTGAGAATATCATCGAAGAAGAACACCGAGTAAGACCTACATCCGGTTTAGAGTTTATTTCTAGCAGGCATTTTCCTGATGAGGTACAAGGAGACCTAATCGTTAATAACACTATAGGATTTTTAGGGACCAAGCAACATATTGTTTCTGATGATCCTTCCACGGCAGGCTACCTCAGTGAACATCGAATGGATCTGATTGTGGGAAGTGATCCAAACTTTCGTCCTGTAGATATGGAATTTGCTCCTGATGGATCCTTGTATATTGTAGATTGGCACAATGTCTTAATTGGACATATGCAACACAATGCCCGTGACCCGTTAAGAGATCATGTTCATGGAAGAATTTACAGAATGACCTATCCATCCAGGCCATTAGTAGAACCTGCAAAGATTGTCAATGCTAGTATTGAAGAATTGCTAGACAACCTAAAACTACCCGAGTACCGAACCAGATATAGAACCAAAAGAGAATTGCGAGCAAGGGATGCAGATGAGGTTTTAGCTAAATTGAGTTCCTGGATTGATGGTTTGGACAAGAACGATGCGGCATATGAGCATCAACTCTTAGAAGCTCTGTGGGTTAGTTGGGGATTAAATAATATAGATCAGCAGGTGTTGGAACAATTATTAAAAGCCAAAGACTATCGTGCAAGAGCAGCAGCTGTAAAAGTCCTACGTTATGGCGGACATCAAATAAATAATCAACAAGAGCTATTGATGCAAGCCGCCATGGACGAAAATCCAAGAGTTCGGTTGGAGTCTTTTGTAGCCGCAACCTGGTTGCCAAAAGCGGCTGGGGAGCCTGTTGTTATAAAGGCAGGTGAAGCGCCATTAGATAAATGGATGGTAAAACCATATGAGGCAGGATTAGCGCATTTAAATGGCCATAATTTAGGCCAAGATCCAAACACGAACAGGACAAAAACAGATTTGGAAGGGGAGGCTTTAGAGTTATTTGTGAAAGGGGAGGAAATATACCGCAGAGAAGGATTTTGTGTTACTTGTCATCAATCGGATGGTTTAGGCCTAAGCGCCTCTCAATTTCCACCACTCTCTGGTGTAAAATGGGTTACGGGTAGCGAAGAACGCTTAATAAAATTAACGCTAAAAGGAATAATGGGTCCTATAGACGTTAAGGGAAAAACATATCCCGGACAAGTTCCTATGACTCCTTTTGGAGGGATGTTAAATGACGAAGAAGTGGCCTCCGTCTTAACCTTTGTTCGGAATGCTTTTGATAATAAGGCACCTTATATTACTCCGGACAAAGTCAAAGAAGTGCGAGAAGCGATTAAAGACAAAGAAGGATTTTACTCAGCACAAGAGCTTTTACAGGAACATCCTCTGGAAGAGTAATTCACTATGTTTTTAGGCATTGTGTTCGAAAACTTTTTCCATAAGAAGCCATTTTTCTCCTGGCTTGGCAAAAGGTAGAGCCTGTTGATAATTCCACATAAGCGTTTCCCATTCCTGGACTTTTTGATTGTGGGCGTCGAGTTGTGCTTTTCTTTCAAAAGAAAAAGAATCCGATACATTTATAATCATAAACAAACGATTGGCAATCCGGTAAATCTCCATATGTTCTATTCCAGAATCCGTTAAGCTATCCAATACTTCTGGCCATACCTCCCTGTGATATGCATCATAGGCGGCAATGAGTTCCGGGTCTTCTTTTAAATCTAATGCTAAACAATACTTTTTCATGGTCTGTGTTAATTTATAAGTCGAAGTCAAAGCTTACTGTATCCAATTCGGATGCTTGCCAGGGTGTAATCTTCCCTTGTGTTCTATATCGAATTTTTAATACGTCGTCCGATGTTAGAGCTTCACCGGAATTACCCCAGCTATTTCGTATATACGTGGCTATTGCCGAAATGTCTTTGTTGTGCAAGGTGGAAAAAGAAGGCATACTAGGTAATATATCGGGGATGTCGTAAGTTTTTCCATTTACGTCTACCGGACCTTCCATGCCATGTAGCAAAATCATTGCTAGTCTTTCTTTTTTTCCCAGTACCCATTCGGATTGTTTTAAGGGGGGAGCAAATCGTGTCATTCCTTCACCCTTTGTACCATGACAATTGGCACATAAATTAAGGAATTTTTGTCTGCCAGCAGTCATTAATACAGGGTTGACCTCTACTTTCTCTTGTTGATCCATTTTTTCAATAACTGGTTTTCCAGGCCACTGAAATAAATCAACTAGATGCCGATTATCATCTTCTGTGGTATTAAAAAATTCTGGCTTTTGTTGCAGTTGAATTTTTTCATTTTCTCTGAGAGCCATACTGTTAGTAATACCTTGTACAATAGCCGTAGAAACCCAATTTTCTTCTGTTTCTTTTTTTAAGTCAACGAGTTTTAAAAGAGGAACAATTTCATCTTCTGATCCCTTAACGGCAATGGCCGAACTCAGCAATTCCAGGAATATCTCATGGCTTTGGGTTTGGGTTTTCCATTCCTTTTTTGTTCTTAAGT
>CAZWPZ010000038.1:0-3841 GCA_964636005.1 uncultured Eudoraea sp. | reverse complement strand
TACATCCGTCCATGAAAGAATGCCGCATAGATCAAGATTGGCATCTAAAATCGGTGTATGGTGAATATTCTTCCAAAGCATCATCTTTAAAACCAATTCGGTACTGTCATTATCCATCGCCGTAATGGTTTTAGAATTCATCCTGTCTTTTACTTTTAAAGACGCATCTTTAACAGTGTATTCATCTCCTCGAGGAAGTTGCCAGGCATCTACCGTATAATTCTTCTCTTGCCTATCATAGATGGTAGCTGTTAAAATTTTCAATGCATCCGTAGAACGATAGGATTTCTTAAGTTTTCGATATGCCTTCGTAATCCATCGAGACCCGTTCTGGGATCGAATTCTATTTTCAATAATGGAAAGATAGTGTTCTGCATCTTTTGGAGTAATGCCCATACTATATAGCCCTCTGTAAGCCATAGGCAATAATTCTGTCATTAACAGTTCATGGCTGTTAACAAGTTTGTCGTCCCAGTGAAACTGAGCCGCCATACCATATCTGGCTGCGTTAAAGAAATTGCCTTTGGCATCCTTAAAATCCATTTTGGTATGGATGTTTTCGAACTTTTTAGGCTTGCCCATCATAAGTCCAACCCACAACATCATATTCGCAATTTCAGCGTCTGTTGTTGGCCCAGATGGAAGGTATCTGTTTTCTATGCGCAAGTGCGGAACATTATCATTTACACCATAACACAGTCTGTTCCACTTATAAATAGTGCCGTTGTGAAGACTTAATGCCTTTAGTTTTGGCGTTTTTCCCTCTTTTAACAGAGCCATACTATTTGTTTCAAAGTCGGTAGTCAGAAGGCTTCTAAAACGTATTACGGCGTCTTTGTAAAAGTCTGCTGCCGAACCTTCAACCCAATCATTTCCGAACCCTACTCTAGACTCTTTTTCGTTAAGTACAAAAGTGCTTGCTCTGGTGTCTACACTTTGGGTAAATAAGGCTATTCTTGTCTCCTCCCATAACTCCTTTCCCATCAATAAGGGGGAATTGGCACAAATAGAAAGAACCGGGCCGGCAATGGCCTGAGCCCAATTAAATGTGTCTGCAAATTTATCAGGATCTATTTGAAGGTGCGCCTGAAAACTGGTATTACAGCCTTCATATAAAATTGAATTATGATGTAGGTTAACCTCATCTACTCCTTTTATATGCAATTCTATTTCATCTTGTCTTATGTCCTTAATGGCTTCATTTAAAACTTTATACCTGTCTAAAGGAGTCATATAGTCCAATTTCAAATAAGGCGTGTCTATTGTTGGTAGAATTCCTGTTAACACGACTTTGGTATCGTGCTGCGCTGCCTTTTCTTTTGCTAATTCTAATAGGGAATTAAGCTTTTGATGAAGCTCTGAAAAACAGTTGTCCTTTAATACCAAAGGGTCCAGATTAATCTCCAGGTTGTACTTGGTTAGTTCTGGAGTAAAGTGGGATTCGTTTATATCTTTTAAAATCGTTTCTGCCTTATCTGAAGGATTCCATTCCGAATCTGCCAAACAAAACTCTTGCTCTGCGCCAATTTTTAAAGGTTCTTTGCTAAACATTCCCTTTTCAAGCATCAGCTCTAAAGCTTTTATGTCTGTTAATAGTTGTTCTATATAACCAGTCTTATCTTCATTTTTGGTGAGCTTTTTAACACTGTGTTCCCCCATAATAATTGGTCTTAATTTGTCTGTTTTGGAAATATAATTCAATGCAAGGTAAAATCCTAACAAGGAAATAAATATGATATTCCTCATACATAGGTAAGAAAGATAATTTCCTTAATTTTGCTAATCATGCCTCCTAAATTTTCCAAAAAAGAAAAAGTAAAGAGTAAGATTCTTTTAGGCAATCTTTTTGAAAAAGGAAGGCCAATTAAGCAGTATCCTCTTAAATTACTTTACATTAAAACAGACCCGTCTCAGGATGTAAAAGTAAAGTGTACCGTAGCCGTGCCAAAAAAAAGCTTTAAAAAAGCGGTTGATAGAAATAGAATTAAAAGACTTATTAAAGAAGCATACCGCCTTAATAAGGATGTAATTTTTAACAACATAGAGGGAAACTATGCGTTTGTATTTTTATACCTTGGAAAAGAAATCCCAGATTACCAGAAAGTTGAACAAGCCTTAAAAAATATTTTGGACAAACTCTTATTGAACACAAATGAAGCGTAGCTTATTTAAAAAAATTGGAATTCCAGTATTGGCTATAGTACTATTAGTCGCTGGTAGTAGCTTTAAAAGTGACTATTTCGAAATCGCTAAACAAATTGAAATTTTCACAACCTTGTTTAAAGAGCTCAACATGAACTATGTGGATGAGACAAATCCGGCAGAACTCATGGATACGGCCATAAAGAACATGTTAGACGATTTGGATCCCTATACCAAGTTTCTAAACGAACAGGATGTTGAGGAATATAAAATCAGGAATGCGGGCGAGTATTCAGGGATTGGTGCTTTAGTGCGTTCCTATGATGACAAGTTGTTGATTGTGGAACCGTATCAAGATTATCCTGCCGATAAAGCGGGCCTAAAAGCTGGAGATGAAATCATTCAGATTGGTGATATCAAAGTGGCTGATTTTGATGATAATGCCAGCGAATTATTAAAAGGAGCGAACGGCTCTGAAGTCAATGTCACCTATAAAAGGTTGGGCAATACACAAACAACCACCATTCGAAGAGAGGGTGTTGAGGTTGATGCTGTACCCTATTATGGTATGGCCGATGAAAAAACAGGTTATATTGTGCTTTCGCGTTTCAATCGTAAAGCCTCTGGTCAGACAAAAGCTGCAATGCTAGATCTAAAGGGTCAAGGCGCCGAACAATTGATTCTTGATTTGCGCGGAAACCCGGGGGGTTTGCTTTCAGAAGCTATCAATGTAACCAATCTTTTTGTTCCAAAAGGGGAGCTCATCGTCACAACAAAATCCAAAGTAAAAAAGTTCAATCAAGAATATAAAACCAAAAACCAACCGGTAGATACGGAAATTCCTCTGGTGGTTTTAATCAATGGCAGCAGTGCTTCAGCAAGTGAAATCGTTTCTGGCGGATTGCAAGATTTAGATCGGGCCGTGGTCATGGGGGCTAGAAGTTTTGGGAAGGGCTTGGTACAGCGCCCTCTCAAATTAACCTATGGAACCCAACTAAAAGTGACCATTTCTCGGTATTACACTCCATCAGGCCGTTGTATTCAAGCCTTGGATTATTGGAACCGCGATGCCGAAGGCAATGCCGTAAGAAACTCCAAATTCAATCAATTCAAAACACGAAACGGTAGAACAGTCGAAGATGGTGGTGGGGTAAGGCCCGATGTTGAAATTGCGTCCCTACAGACCAACGCCCTTATTGATGCCTTAGACGAAAATCAAGTTGTGTTCGATTTTGCCACTGATTTTTACCATAGTAATCAATATGAATCCGTTGATGCGTTTTCTTTTGATGAATCTGATTACAAAGTATTTAAATCCTTTGCCCAAAAAGCGGACTTTACCTTTAAGACCGAAACCGAAAAACTGCTTGAAGAGCAATTGAACGCCGACGATACCGTTTTAGGCACCGAGGTTCAAAACAGTTACAAAGACCTGTTGCTTGCCGTCAACAAAAGTAAGATTCGGTCTTTGGATACCTATCGAATGGAAATCACCAAAAAATTAACTGATGAGTTGGTGAAACGCTATTTCTACCGAAGGGGTCTTTATGATTACAGCCTTAAGCACGACGAGGCCATTTTAACAGCTGTTTCCCTAATGAAAGATGGTTCGAAATACCAGAGTATTCTTAACTAAAAACCTAAACTTTAAAAAGGGTTGGCTCTCTTTGGTCTTTCTTGCTATCACCTTTTTCGGTTT
>CAZWPZ010000037.1:0-11897 GCA_964636005.1 uncultured Eudoraea sp. | reverse complement strand
ATTGGTTGGTGTTTTGTATATTTTGGATGAACCGAGTATAGGACTGCATCAAAGAGACAATAACCGTCTAATAAAGTCATTGCAGTCGTTACGGGATATTGGTAATTCTGTGATTGTTGTGGAGCACGACCGCGATATGATTGAGAATGCCGATTATGTAATTGATATTGGACCTTTGGCCGGTAAACATGGAGGGGAGATAATTTCAGAAGGAACACCAGAGGAATTGTTTGCACAACACACCCTCACGGCACAATTTATTACTGGGGAAAAAGAGATTCCCACACCCGCAAAAAGAAGAAAAGGAAATGGTAATACCATAAAGTTATTAGGTTGTACAGGAAACAATCTAAAAAATGTTGATGTAGCGTTTCCCTTGGGTAAAATGATAGCAGTCACTGGGGTATCTGGCAGTGGAAAGTCTACCCTAATTAATGAAACCTTGTATCCCATCATGAATGCCCATTATTTTAATGGCGTTAAAAAACCAAAACCCTATGGTAAAATACTAGGCTTAGAACATATAGACAAGGTAATTGATATCAACCAGTCTCCTATCGGCAGAACCCCAAGATCTAATCCGGCTACTTATACCGGTGTTTTTGGAGAAATCAGAGCTCTTTTTGCCAAGACACCTGAAGCTGCGATTAGGGGATATAAACCGGGTAGATTTAGCTTTAACGTTAAGGGAGGAAGGTGTGAAACCTGTCAGGGAGGAGGCTTAAGGGTAATAGAAATGAATTTCTTACCTGATGTATATGTGGATTGTGAGACCTGTCAGGGTAAAAGATTTAACCGGGAAACTCTTGAAATTCGATACAAGGGAAAATCTATTGCCGATATTTTGGATATGACGATTAACGAGGCGGTTGCTTTTTTTGAGCACATTCCAAAAATTAACAGAAAACTAAGCACAATTAAAGATGTTGGTCTGGGGTATATTTCGTTGGGACAACAATCTACGACTTTGTCCGGGGGAGAAGCACAAAGAGTAAAATTGGCAACAGAACTTTCAAAACGGGATACTGGAAATACATTTTATATCTTAGACGAGCCGACTACAGGTTTGCATTTTGAAGACATACGTGTTCTGATGGAGGTTTTAAACAAACTTGTCGACAAAGGGAATACCGTTTTAGTAATTGAACACAATTTGGATGTTATAAAAATGGCCGATCATATTATTGATATTGGCTATGAAGGAGGTCGCGGTGGTGGTATGGTTGTTGCTACAGGTACACCAGAAGAGGTAGCTAAAGACAAAAAAAGTCATACCGCTATTTTCTTAAAAAAAGAATTAGAACCAAAAAAAACCGTTATGATTCTACCTAGCAACTAGAGTTGTCTGTTAACTAAAATTGAAGTAAGATGAGCAAAGGAAAATATCACAAAGGGTGGAGTGAAATTAAAATTAATGATTCGTGGGCCATTTTTAAAATAATGGGAGAATTCGTTAATGGTTTCGAAAAAATGAGTGCCATTGGTCCATGTGTTACCATATTTGGTTCGGCCAGAACCAATGAAAAAGCACCCTACTACGAACTAACGGTCCGTATTGCTAAGAAAGTCTCTGAAGCAGGATACGGTATTATTACCGGAGGTGGTCCGGGAATAATGGAGGCTGGGAATAGAGGAGCTCATTTAGCAGGTGGCACTTCTGTAGGTTTAAATATCGACTTGCCCTTTGAACAACACGACAACCCCTATATAGACGACGATAAAAGTCTCGATTTCGATTACTTTTTTGTGAGAAAGGTAATGTTTGTTAAATACGCGCAAGCCTTTGTTGTATTACCAGGAGGCTTCGGGACATTAGATGAATTATTCGAAGCTATTACACTTATTCAAACGAATAAAATTGGTAAGTTTCCAATTATCTTGGTTGGAACCTCCTTCTGGAGCGGCTTGCTAGAGTGGATTAAAACTATTGTGTTAAACGAAGGTAATATAAGTCCGGAAGATATGGACCTCATCACTTTGGTAGACACGGAAGACGAGGTTGTGCGTATTATTGACTCATTCTACAAGAGTCACACTTTAAGTCCTAACTTTTAAGAAGTTCCATGCTAAAGGCTCGGTGGCTAAATATTTCGTACTTCCCCCTATTTTTACTTTTGAACATAGGCACCATTTTTTCTCAGCACATTAATTCTTTAAATGTGAGTCTTGAGGAAGACACGAAAGAACTTAATATACAACAGGAATTTGACTATCTGAATACCTCAAATGACACCCTAGGCATCCTCTATTTTAATGATTGGGCAAACGCCTACTCTGACAAAAACACAGCCTTAGCGGAAAGATTTGCGGAGGAATTCAAAAAAAGCCTGCATCTGGCCAAGGAAAGAGATAGAGGTAGAACACAAATCTTTAGCATTGTAGATAACGAATACAGAGCGATTAATTGGACACGAACAAAAGGAAAGGACTTAATCAAGGTTGAACTTAATAAGGCGATAGCACCTGGCGAAAGAGCACGTCTCTTTATGACCTATACTGTAAAACTACCCCCAAACAGATTCACGCCCTACGGATATAATATCAATGGTGGTTACTATCTAAAAGACTGGTATTTGACTCCGGCTGTTTACGACAAAACATGGCAGTTGTATTCCAACAAAAACCTCGAAGATCTATATACGGGAAACACCAATACAAGTATAACCTTCACCTACCCCAATTCTCTTTTTCTCGGTACCAATTTTCATGAAATCAGCATCGCTGAACTCCCTGGAAGACTACAAGCTAGTTTAGAAGGAATTAATCGCAAAAGTTGTGAAATAATTTTAAACGAGAATAAAAAATTTATTAAACATGTAACGCCCGAACTGATTGTTGTCACGGATATACAGGCATCAAAATACGATGAGATCTCACAGGGCATTTCTATAAATAGAATATCAAAATTCATAAACGACTATCTTGGAGACTACCCCTATGAGCAACTTCTAGTGAGCAATGTAGATTTTATGAAGAACCCTCTGTATGGTCTAAATCAACTTCCCTCCTTTATAAGACCATATGAGAAGAAATTTCAATTTGAAATGAAATTTCTAAAAACTGCGCTGCACACATATATGCGGGAAACTATCTTTTTAAATCCGCGTAAAGAAAAATGGGTAGAAGATGCTCTGATAAACTATCTAATGATCCGATTTGTAGAAATTAACTATCCAGATCAAAAGCTATTGGGAAAACTCTCCAAAAGTTGGCTGATAAAGGGATTTCATTTGGCACAAATGGATTTTAATGAGCAGTACTCCTTTCTTTATATGCTTATGGCTAGAAGAAATCTCGACCAGTCTCTAGTCACTCAGAACGATTCTCTAATTAAGTTTAATCAAAAAATTGCCAATACCTATAAAGCCGGGCTAGGACTAGCCTATTTAGCAGATTATGGAGGAGAAGAAAACGTCGATAATAGCATCAAAGAATTTTATGCCAAGTATAACCTTAAGGAAGTAACCACCTCTGACTTCAAGGAGGTCTTAGAAAAGAATGTTCCAAAGGATATCAATTGGTTTTTTGAAACCTATGTAGCGACCAATGATAGAATCGACTATAAGATAAAGGACATAGAAAAAACGGAAGACTCGCTTTATGTAACCCTCAAAAACAAAACGGGAGTGAAAGTTCCCATTTCTCTATATGGGCTCAATAAAGATACTGTTGTTTCTAAATATTGGTTTGATGGATTTGACGAGGAAAGAACGGTTATAATTCCACGTAGTTTTGAAAGAAGACTGGTACTTAATTATGATCAAACCATCCCTGAATTCAACCAAAGAGACAATTGGAAATCGCTCAAGAGTTTTTTTCTAACCAATAAAAAACTAAAATTTCAGTTTTTAAAGGACGCAGAGGATCCGTATTACAATCAGATATTTTATATGCCAATATTGGGCTTTAATATTTATGATGGACTCAGCCTGGGAATGCGCTTTACGAATAAAACCCTTTTAGAACGCCCCTTTGTTTTTGATTTTTCACCTGCCTATGCTTTTCGAGAAAAGACCTTGGTTGGGAGTGGTAGGCTTAATTATCGTAAATACCATAAGAACAAGAAACTTTTCGTAACCAATTATTCTATAGGAGGCTCTTCCTTTCATTTTGAAACGAATAGTCGATACAGCACATTTGTCCCTTCGGTGAGTTTTAGTTGGAGACCCAAAGACTTGATAAGTAATAAAAGGAAAACACTTTTCTTTAGGTATGTAAACGTTTTTAGGGATATAGACCCTGGTTTAATTATAGAAACAGACCCAGACTACAGTGTATTAAATGCCCGTTTTATAAACTCTAATAACGGTATCATCGATTATTTTTCATGGTTTGCAGATGCACAACATTCAGCAGACTTCTCTAAGGTGGCATTTAATATGGAATACAGAAAACTTTTTGACAACAACACCCAATTGAATTTAAGGTTATTTGCTGGTAAGTTTTTGCGTAACGAAACCACTTCCGATTATTTCAGCTTCGCATTGGATAGACCAACCGATTATCTTTTTGACTACAACTACTTAGGTCGTTCAGAAGACTCAGGTCTATTTAGTCAACAGATAATAATTGCGGAAGGTGGCTTTAAATCTAAATTGCCGAATCCTTTTGCGAATGATTGGATGATAACAACCAACGCCAGTGTAAATATTTGGAAATGGATAGAAGCTTATGGAGACATAGGGTTTATAAAAAACAAGGGCATGAATTCAAGGTTTGTATACGACTCCGGTATTCGATTGAATCTTGTTACGGATTATTTTGAATTGTATTTCCCGGTATATTCCAACCTAGGATGGGAAATAGCCCAGCCTAGATATGGTGAAAAAATCAGGTTCATTGTCACCTTAAGTCCGAGAACCCTTCTCGGATTGTTCACTAGAAAATGGTTTTAGAACTTTGAATAATTCTTAGTTATTTTATTTTTTTTTAAATAAATCACAAAATATTCAATATTATTTCACTAATAATTATGTTTTTGTTACTATAAAAGGTATTTTTTTGATTGCAAATACCAAGGTGTTTCCCTATTTTTGTATCAAATTGGACCCAAATGAACGTAAAACCGAAAACAAGCGACGACATATCTTTTGAGGACTTTCAACAGCAAATCCTAAAAGACTATGAAACCGCTGTCGTGAGTAGGGAGTGTAGCCTTTTAGGCAGGAGAGAAGTTTTGACAGGTAAGGCAAAATTTGGAATCTTTGGGGACGGGAAAGAGCTGCCACAATTGGCCATGGCCAGATCCTTTAGAAATGGGGATTTTCGCAGTGGTTACTACAGAGATCAAACCTTTATGATGGCGATAGGTCTTTTAACTCCAAAAGACTTTTTCCATGGGCTTTATGCCACAACCGATATTGAAAAAGAACCTATGAGCGCCGGTCGGCAAATGGGAGGTCATTTCGGCACCTACAGTTTAAATGAAGATGGCTCTTGGAAGGATCTTACCGCTCAGAAAAACAGCAGTGCCGATATTTCATGTACGGCAGGACAAATGCCGCGGCTACTAGGTCTGGCACAAGCTTCTAAGGTTTATAGAAACGCGAAAGAAATAAACAGTACGGGATTCTCTGTTAATGGAAATGAAGTAGCTTGGGGAACCATAGGAAATGCAAGTACTAGTGAGGGTCATTTTTTTGAAACTATCAACGCAGCTGGTGTGCTACAGGTCCCCATGGTTATTAGTATCTGGGATGATGAATTTGGGATTTCCGTTCCCGCTAGATATCAAACAACAAAAGAAGATATTTCAGAAATTCTTAAAGGCTTCCAGCGAGATGAAAATTCTGAGGGCTTTGAAATAATCAAAGTTAAAGGTTGGGACTACACAGCATTGATCCATACTTATGAAAATGCCTCGGAATTAGCAAGGGAAGAACATATTCCTATCGTCATTCATGTGGAAGAACTTACACAACCACAGGGTCACTCTACCTCCGGATCTCATGAACGCTATAAAAGCAAAGAGCGCCTCGAATGGGAAGCGGAGAATGATTGTAACAAGCGATTTAGAGAATGGATTCTGGAAAACAAAATCACAGATGAAGATGCTCTAAACGAGTTGGAACAAAGGATAAAAAAAGAGGTGCGAACAGCAAAAAAAGAAGCTTGGTTAGAATACCTCACTCCGCATAAGACGGCTAAAAAAGCCTTAGTAAATCTTATAGACAAGGTGGCTAAGGTAAGTCCGAACAGAGCCTTTATTACCAAAATAAAGAACGACTTAATTGCAATAGAAGAACCTTTAAAAAAGGACTTAGCAGCTAAATCCAGAAGAGTACTCCGCTATGTGATTGGGGAAGAAACCGCTGAAAAAAAGGCACTCATTGATTGGACACTAAATTTTTTAGAAGACTCTCAAAACAAATTCAGTTCACATCTTTACAGTGAGTGGGAAACTAGTGCTGTAAACATTGAAGAAGTAAAGCCAAAATACAATGCCAATCCTGAGTTACTTGACGGTAGGGTAATACTCAGAGACAATTTTGACCTTTTGCTCAACAAATATCCTAATCTCCTTGTCTTCGGAGAGGATAGCGGTGCCATAGGAGATGTTAATCAGGGCTTAGAAGGGCTGCAGAAGAAATATGGAGAACTGCGCGTAGCCGATACAGGAATACGAGAATCGACCATCATTGGCCAGGGAATTGGTCTGGCATTGCGGGGACTTAGGCCAATTGCCGAAATTCAATATCTGGATTATTTACCCTATTGTTTACAGACGTTAACGGATGACTTAGCTTCCTTGTTATATCGTACAGTTGGCAAACAAAAAGCTCCTTTAATTATTAGAACACGAGGACATCGCTTAGAAGGTATCTGGCATTCCGGTTCTCAAATGGGTGGTATTTTACATTTCTTGCGCGGTATTTACATATTGGTTCCTCGAAATATGACTAAAGCAGCTGGCTTTTACAATACCTTGATGAAAAGCGATGAACCCGCTTTAATAATAGAAAGCCTCAACGGATATCGACTCAAGGAACCACAGCCCGAGAACCTCAGTGAAATATGTACCCCGATAGGAGTTGCTGAAATCGTTAAAGAAGGGACCGATATTACGCTTGTTTCTTATGGATCTACTCTACGTATCGTACAAAGCGTTTGCTCTGATCTGCAAGAAGTGGGCATCAATGCAGAAGTAATAGACGCACAAACCCTCCTGCCCTTTGATTTGACTTGCACGACTTTAAAAAGTATTCAAAAAACCAACAAGCTGCTTATTATTGATGAGGACGTACCTGGTGGATGTGCAGCCTATTTACTTCAAGACATTATGGAGAGACAAGGTGCCTATAAATATTTAGATAGTGCACCCAGAACGTTAACGGCAAAAGCGCACAGACCAGCCTATGCTTCAGATGGAGACTATTTCTCTAAGCCAAATGCAGAGGATATCTTTGAAAAAGTATATGCAATTATGCACGAATACGATCCATTGGAATACCCAAGCCTTCTCTAAATAAGTTGCCAGATTCAGTGTTTCCTGAAGTTTGTGTTGCATCAACTAGCCCTAGGTTTCTTTGGATTTTTATTTAAACCTTTACATAAGGGAAACATTCCTTTAAGAATCTTTTGCTTATGCTATTTTTACATGTAGTTTAGATTTCAATTTGTAGTTGTGTCAGTCGATATACCTTCCATTCTTGCAGAACATTTTGCAATAGCTAAATTCACCATTACCTCTTTGGAGGGATATGAGAGCGTTAATTATAAAGTAACTACTTCTTCTAAAACATTTGTTTTAAAAGTCTACACCTCCGACGTTGAAACACGGCACTCTTTGCAGGCAGAAAACAAAATTCTACACGCCTTAAACAAAATGGAAGAATATCAATTCCCAGAGGTCATTAGAGCGAAAGGAGGAGATGAAATCGTTGAGAGTAAAGGAAAACTGTATCGACTTCTTAGCTATATTGAAGGAGAATTACTGGCTACATGTAAAATAGACACTCCCCTACTTTGTAATTTTGGAAGATTCCTAGGAGAAATGAATCTATCGCTACAAGAACTTAAAAATCCTACAATTAAAGGAATAGAAACGGTCTGGGATCTCCGGCATTTTGCAAAAAGTAAGGACCTGATTTCCTATATTCCAAATGCAAAGGACAGAAGTTTAGTGCGATACTTTTTCTTACAGTATGAAGAGAATATCCGACCTGTTTACTACACATTGCGTTCTAGCATTATCCACAACGACGCTAACGACTACAATGTATTAGTTCAAAGTAATTGTATAAAAGGTATTATCGATTTTGGGGATATGTGTTTTACCTGGTTGATAAACGAGTTGGCTATTGCACTAACCTATGTTATGATGCACTCTAATAGTCCTCTGGAAGTAGCGTACTCGGTAGTATCTTCTTACAACAAAAAAATACCCTTAGAACGCAAAGAACTCCAAATACTTTATTATCTCATAGCAGCAAGACTCTGTACCAGTGTATGCAACTCGGCCTACAACAAACACAAGAAACAAGATGATTCTTACATCACCATTAGCGAAAAAGGGGCTTGGAACCTATTAAAAAAATGGCTAACAATTAACCCACTGAAGGCAGAGGAAGTATTTTTAGAAGCCTGCGGAGTTACAGGGAAAATCCACGACACCAAAGGTAGGGTTGCATTAGATCGAAAAAAATATTTAGCTAAAAACCTTTCATTGAGTTATACTAAACCAATTGAGATGTATCGATCGGCATTTCAATATATGTATAGTAAACAAGGGGAAACCTATTTGGATGCCTATAACAATATAATGCTCGTTGGGCATTCTCATCCTGATGTGGTTGCTGCGGCAGCACAGACCTATGCCCGATTAAATACAAATACACGGTACTTATACCCAGAATTGACCGAGTATTCCAAAAAGCTATTGGCTAAATTTGATCCGAAACTGAATAGAATTTTCTTTGTCAATTCGGGCAGTGCAGCAACGGATCTAGCCATCAGAATAGCAAAATACTATACCAAAAGAAACAAAATAGTTGGCCTGGAACACGGTTATCATGGCAACACCGCATTAGGTATATCGATAAGTCATTATAAATATCTTAAGGATCCTTTCTTGTCGAGCACAACAGATACCATAGCACTTCCCTTACCTGGAACCATAGTTGAACAGGAAATACCCCAATCTGATATTGGTCCATACTATGCAAAAAAAGCAATCGCAACACTGGAATCTGACCGAGGCGACATGGCAGCCTTTATTGCAGAACCCATTGTTGGATGTGGCGGACAGGTACCATTGCCAGAGGGATATTTAAAAAATTTATATCCATTTATAAGACAGGCTGGAGGAATCTGCATCAGTGACGAGGTACAAGTTGGCTTTGGCAGGCTAGGTAGTTCTTTTTGGGGATATGAGCAGTACGATGTGGTCCCGGATATGGTTATTCTGGGAAAACCCATAGGAAATGGACATCCAATTGGTGCGGTTGTTACCACAACCGAAGTTGCAGAAGCTTTTGAAAATGGCCCAGAATTCTTTAGTTCCTTTGGAGGAAATCCGATTTCATGTGCCGTAGGAATAGCCGTTTTAGAGACCATAGAAAAAGAGGGCTTACAAGAACACGCTCATGACGTTGGCTGCTTTTTAAAGAATGAATTACAAGCCTTGCAAACAAAAATACCTGAAATAGCTGATGTGAGAGGTTTAGGTCTTTTTTTAGGAATAGAAATCTGCCATAAAGATGGAAGACCCAATACTGACCTGGCCAATAACTTAAAAAATGGACTTAAAAAGAACTATATCCTTACAAGTACAGACGGTCCCTACGATAATGTAATAAAAATAAAACCGCCCCTTTCTTTTACTAAAGCTAATGCACAGGTCCTTGTGGATACGCTATATGATTTACTGCGTTCTCTTACAAAAGGATAAAAATGTATCTTTGGTATGCAAACCTCAAATTTTATGAAAAATTCCCTACAGAGCAACCTTGGCAAACTTTTACTCCGATTATTTCCGTCTGTGTTTTTATTAACACATGGTATACCTAAGCTGCAAAAAATCCTGGCTGGAGATTTTAGCTTCGGTAATCCTATTGGAATTGGTGAATTACCTAGTCTTTTTTTGGCAGTTATAGCCGAAGTGCTTTGTCCAATTTTTATAATTGTGGGATACCGTACCAGATGGGCAAGTGTCCCTGTCATTTTCTTGATGGCTGTTGCTGCATTTATTGTTCACCAATCGGACACTTTTAAACGAAAAGAACTTGCACTCTTGTATTTAATCTGTTTTTTAGTAATCGCCTTGATAGGACCCGGCAAGTTCAGTCTCGACAGAAAATGAGAATCAGATTATCTTTACAAGTAACTCTTTAAGTAAATCCTTTTGGGACATATTGCTGGCTCCGACCCCCTTTCCTTTGAGATCCATTTCCCTTAACACGCCAACAATAGAGCTCACTTTTTTCATCGGATAGTTCCGAGCTGCTATCTGAAATTCGTTAACAAAGTATGGATTGATCCGCAGTGCGGAGGCTACATTTTTTGGAGAGTGATCTGCAAGACCGTGGTACTGCAATAATTGGGAGAAAAAATTCTGTAATAGTGCCAAGGTTACCACATAAGGATTGTCTTTGGGGTTCTCGGCAAAATATTTGATGATTCGTGACGCCTTTAGTGCATCCTTCTCCCCTATGGCCTTCTTTAATTCAAAATTGTTGTAATCTTTACTTATTCCTATATGCTCTTCTATATGATCCGGACTAATTTGTGTTTCCTTAGGCAATATAAATTCTAACTTTTCTAGCTCTTTGTTTATTTTACTGAGATCTGTTCCCAAATACTCAACCAAAAGAATGGCGGCTTTATGTGAAATGGAATATCCTCTTCCTTTAAGTGTAAGCCGAATCCACTCCGAGACCTGATTTTCGTACAGTTTTTTACTGTGAAATATTAGGCCATTATTTTTTTTCAGGGCTTTATATAGCTTTTTGCGTTTATCTATTGCCTTGTACTTGTAACAAATAACTAATACAGTAGAATCTTGTGGACTTTCTGCATATAAAGAAAGCTGTTCAATGGTTCTTGATAAATGCTGCGCTTCCTTGACAATTAACACCTGTTTCTCGGCCATCATAGGGTACCGTTTGGCATTAGACACAATTTGATCTATGGACACTTCTTTCCCATAAAGCTGCATTTGATTAAAGGCTTTTTCCTCTTCCGATAAGACATTTTTGGCAATAAATTCTGCTATCTTGTCTATATAATAGGTCTCTTCCCCCATCAGGAAATAGATCGGCTTAAAGATCCTGTTACGGATATCACTAACGATTTGTTTTACTTCGTCCATCCAAAAAAAATTAGCAACTTTGTCCAATGCTGGCGCTCAACTTTCCTCCTTATAGGTTTCGAATCAAAAATAGCGAAAATACAAGCCAAATTTTTGATATTATTCGCAAAAAGTTCGTCGTTCTTCAACCTGAAGAATGGGTAAGGCAGCACACAATTCATTATCTAACAAAGGAAAAGAAGTATCCCAATTCTTTGATTGCCGTTGAAAAAATGATTCTTCTAAACAATTTAAAGAAAAGAGCCGATATTGTTGTTTACAATTCGGATGGAAGTATCAAACTCCTTGTGGAATGCAAAGCCGCTGGAGTTTCAATAAACCAAGGCACCTTTGACCAGATTGCCAGATACAACTTAAAATTTCGTGCGGAATATTTAATGGTTACCAATGGTTTGGAGCATTACTTTTGTTTAATGGATTTTCAAAAAGAAAAATATACATTTTTGAGGGAAATCCCTGATTTTAGCCGTTAATTTGCAAGCGTTTTGAATATAGCTATCGTAATACTCAATTGGAATGGAGAAGCGCTCTTGGAGCGATATCTGCCTTCCGTTATACGCCATTCTCCCAATACTAGCATATATGTCGC
>CAZWPZ010000036.1:0-4088 GCA_964636005.1 uncultured Eudoraea sp. | reverse complement strand
CCATAAACTTAACCCCAGAATTTACATAAACAAAAGTATTATGGCAGAACGATTGGTAATCTTATCAGACATGTGGGGATCTAAAAATGGACTTTGGATCACCTCCTACCTAGGATATTTACAACAGTATTTTGATATAGTTTTTTATGATTCCAGGCATTTGTCTGACATACGTTTGACAAATCTTCCTAAAACGACTATGGTAGAGGCTCTTCATCAGGGAGGGTTAAATACAGCAGTAGTACAGCTTTTAAATAAAGAAAAGGAAGCATGCCATTATTTAACTTTTGGCGCTGGTGGGACTATTGCATGGAAGGCAGGCCTCAGTGGACTTCCCATAAAGTCTTTAACAGCCTTATCCCCGTTAGACTTGCATTTGTGCGATGAAAAACCAGATAGTAAAATAAAACTGGTATATGGCGAAAAGCACGTAAATATTCCTTCTTACCGATGGGCAACGCATTTGGATGTAGATATGGAAGTGGTGCCAAAGTTTGGTAGGGACTTATACAGCGATGAAATTATCATACAAAGAACAAGCTTAGCTCTATTAGAAGGACTTCTTAAGAATACGCTCAGCTTTAGGAAACGGCCTTTAGTTTCTTAATGGTCTCGTAAGACAATTGACTTTCCGTATACGGTTTAGTAACCTTAAACTCTTTTTCGTCTGAACTGGGTAATTCAAACATGGCATCAGTAAAAACGGCTTCACATAACGATCGCAATCCTCTTGCCCCTAATTTGTATTCTATAGCCTTTTCTACGATATAGTCTAAAGCTTGATCCGTGATTTTAAAATCAATACCATCCATAGAAAATAGTTTTTGGTATTGTTTAATAATGGCGTTTTTCGGTTCCGTGAGTATCGCTCTTAAAGCTTTTTGATCTAAAGGATTCATGTGTGTTAATACGGGTAACCTGCCTATGATTTCAGGTATTAGTCCAAAGTCTTTAAGATCCTTAGGAATTATATATTGCAATACGTTGGATACGTCAAGATTCTCTTCCCTTTTGGAAGCGCTGTATCCTATCGCCTGCATATTTAAGCGTTTGTTAATAATTCTTTCAATTCCGTCAAAGGCTCCCCCGGCAATAAAGAGTATATTCTCTGTATTTACTTCGATAAACTTCTGATCGGGATGTTTTCTTCCTCCTTTTGGTGGAACGTTAACCATGGTTCCTTCCAATAGTTTTAGAAGTCCTTGCTGAACACCTTCCCCAGAAACATCTCTTGTTATAGAAGGGTTATCACTTTTCCTTGCTATTTTGTCAATTTCATCAATAAAAACGATTCCTCTTTCCGCTTTTTCTAAGTTGTAATCGGCAGCCTGTAAAAGACGGGTTAGAATACTTTCTACATCTTCCCCCACATAACCAGCTTCGGTTAACACTGTTGCATCTACTATGGCAAGAGGAACATTAAGCATTTTAGCAATGGTTTTGGCCATCAGGGTTTTACCAGTACCGGTTTGGCCCACCATAACAATATTACTCTTTTGGATTTCTATTTCTTCATCCTTTGACTTGGGTTGAAGAAGACGTTTGTAATGATTGTATACGGCAACCGAGAGTACTTTTTTAGTACGCTCCTGACCAATGATAAACGTATCCAAGAAATCCTTTATCTCCACAGGTTTTTTTAGAACCAATTCGGATGATAGATCATCATTTTTGGACAGCTTTGACTCTTCCATGACGATACCATACGCTTGTTCAATACATCTATCACATATATGGGCGTCCAGGCCAGCAATCAATAAGTTGGTTTCTGATTTCTTGCGTCCACAAAAGGAACATTCTAATTCTTCTTTTGCCATAATTCTATCTTCATTTCATAACTATAACGTCACTTCAGTACTTTTGGTTTACTTCCAGTACTATAAAAGGGAGAAGCATCCCAATGTTCCGAGTCGTTAATTGCTATCTCTTTCTAATATTTCGTCTATCATACCATAGGCTTTGGCTTCTTCTGCCTTCATCCAATAGTCTCTATCACTGTCTTCATAGACCTTATCAAATTTTTGACCACTATGCTTGGAGATGATATGATAAAGTTCGTCTTTAATTTTTAAAACTTCTTTGGCTGCAATTTCAATATCGCTTGCCTGTCCTTGTGCACCAGACATTGGCTGGTGAATCATCACTCTGGAATGGGTAAGGCCACTGCGTTTACCTGCTTCCCCAGCACATAATAAGACCGCTGCCATCGACGCTGCCATACCGGTACATATAGTAGCTACATCGGGTTTGATAAATTGCATAGTGTCATATATACCAAGACCAGCGTATACACTTCCTCCAGGTGAATTTATATAAATCTGGATGTCTTTGGAAGAGTCTGCACTTGCCAAAAATAAAAGTTGCGCCTGAACAATATTTGCAACCTGATCATTAATACCTGTTCCTAGAAAAATAATGCGGTCCATCATTAGTCTGGAAAAAACGTCCATGGCAATAGCATTTAGTTGTCTTTCCTCAATAATGTTGGGTGTCATGCTTACAGGATACATACTACTTAGAGTACGCTCATAATACGTACTGCTTATTCCTTGGTCTTTTATGGCAAAGTCTTTAAATTCTTTTCCGAAATCCATAGTTTTAGAACTGTTTTTTCTTAAAAAAAAAGGTGCCGAACTTTATACTTCCGGCACCGTAAATATACTTAATTAATTTTGAAAAATTAGCCGTAGACTTCTTTCACAAAGTTGTCGTAACTAACCTCTTTTTTCTTTAAGTTCGCTTTCTCCTTATACAGGGCCAAAAGTTTTTGACTCATAAGCTGCTCTGACAGTCGTTTCGCCTCGTCCTGATTACTCATTACTCTCGCCGCAATACCGTCCAATTCTTCTTCAGCCGGATTTAACTGTCCATATTGAGCCATTTGAGACTTTATAAATCCTTTGGCAAACTCTTTAAGCTCATCATATTGAATTTCAATATTGTTGTCCTTTATTATCTTACCTTCAATAAGCTGGTATCTCAAGCCTTTCTCTGATTTTTCGTATTCATCGTTTGCTTCTTCCTCTGTTAAAGGATTTTCACCGGTGGTCTGAATCCATTTTTTTAAAAACTCAGAAGGCAGGTCGAATTTTATGGTATCAATTAGACGTTCCGTTACATCATTGAGTAATTTTTGATCGGCCTGCTGCTCAAATTGCTTTTCTGCATCTTCTTTGATTTTTTCGCGCATTTCTTTTTCTGAAGATACCGTATCTTTTCCGAATAATTTATCGAAAAGTTCCTGATTTAAAGTAGCAGCCTCTCGCTCATTAATTTCTTCGATAGTAAAACTAACTTCTGTTGACAATTTGTCTGCTTTGTCTTTTGCAATTCCTAAAGCTCCTGAAAGTTGAAAGTCTTCTTTGAAAAGACCTTTGGTTTTTAATGTGACCATATCACCTACTTTTTTGCCCAGTAGAAGATCAACAGCTTTTTTACTTTTTACATTATTTAGTTCTATTGTCGCCTTGTTGTCTATTTCTTCTTCTTCGTTTAGAAAGACACCTGTAAGTTCATTCCCTTTACCTACCACATCTTTGCTTTGAAGTTTGCCATACTGTTTTTGAATACGATCTACCTGCTCGTCGAGCATCTTTTTGTCGGCAACTATTTTATAGTGTATTACTGGCTTTTTCGTCTTAAGATCCACTTCAAACGAAGGTGCTAAACCTAATTCAAACTCAAAGGAAAAATTATCGGTGTCCCAATTAAAATTGTCTTGTTGTTTTGGCAGTGGATTCCCAAGAACATCCAATTTTTCTTCGGTTAAATATTTATTCAGATTGTCTTGTAAAAGTTTGTTTACTTCATCTACAAGTACCGCTTTTCCATATTGTTTTTTGATAAGCCCCATAGGAACTTGACCTTTGCGAAAACCTGGAATGTTGGCTTGCTTTTTATAGTCTTTTAAGATCTTTTCGACTTTGTCACTGTAGTCTTCCTTTGTAATAGCAACCTTTACAATGGCATTTAAATCGTCTATCTGTTCTTTTTGTATTTCCATGGTCTCTACAATTTGCTTTCTAAAATGGGAGGCAAAAATACTATATTTTGCATAGTAGACCAAGTTTTATATCCTATAAAGGAGT
>CAZWPZ010000035.1:0-3693 GCA_964636005.1 uncultured Eudoraea sp. | reverse complement strand
GTCTGGCTATAGGAATTTTACGTATTATATTTCCCTGGGTTTCGTTAATGAGGAATTGCGCTATTATTTCACCGTGCTGATCCTTTTTTCTAATGGTTATTTGGGTTCCATCAATCGGCGATCGGTATTTGACATACATATACGAGGAGCCCTGAGTATTTATATTTTTTAACTTACAAGAACCATCGTCCCACAAAGCAAGAAATTTGGTATCTGCTAATTCTCCATTTACAAAATCCGTTGCATTATGGGCCAAATACTTGGGTTCCATAAAACTCAGAAAGTTACTGTAATATTTGAGGTCGGACTCCGATCCATTCGCCTCGACCCAGTCTAGAACCTCTTTTTTTATTTTATTTTGTTCCTCATTATAAAACCGAATTGTGGGGCTTTCGTCTGGGGTGTCTTCATCCCTGGCATTGTTAAAAAATGCCATTGCCTTATAATATTCGTCGTGTTTAAAAGGATCGTACGGATGGCTGTGGCACTGTACACATTCCATTGTTGTGCTCTGCCAAACCGAAAATGTAGTATTTACCCTATCTATTACCGTGGCAACCCTAAATTCTTCATCATCAGTACCGCCTTCATCATTATTCATGGTGTTTCTGTGAAATGCTGTTGCAATAAGTTGATTTACGGATGGGTCGGGTAAAAGATCCCCGGCCAGCTGCTCTGTAGTAAATTGATCGTAAGGCATGTCCTTATTCAAGGCTTTAATTACCCAATCGCGATAGCGCCACATGGTCCTGCCATTATCTTTTTCATAACCTTTAGTGTCTGCATAACGAGCGAGGTCTAACCACCAGCTTGCCCATTTTTCACCAAAGGAATTTTGCTCTAAAAGACTGTCTACCAAGGTTTCATACGACATAACACCATCGGTATAATCCTGAAGAAAAGAATTTTTTGGGGGAAGACCGGTCAGATCGAAGGCCACTCTTCTGGCAATTACATTGGAGGGGGCGGATGGATTTGGTGAAATTCCTTCACTTTCTAATCTACGGCCTATAAAATTATCAATAGAATTCTGATGAAATACGGAACTTTCGCCAGAGATTATGCCTGCCTCTTCTGTTAATGGAGGAACCTCTACTTTGTTTGGCATGGTATAGGCCCAATGTTTTCCCCATGTTGCACCCTGATTTACCCAAGCCTTCAGCAGTTTTATTTCTTCCTTAGATAGAGGAGGTTTTTGGTAAGGCATGCGAACTTCGGGATCTTCATGTTGAAGTCGTCTAATGAATTCACTTGCATTGGCATCCCCTGGAATAATAGCTGGTTTTCCTGATTTTGTTGCTGCCAAAGCCTCTTCTTCAAATAGCAGACTAAATCCACCATTTTTTTTAACACCTCCATGGCAGCTAATACATTTACTATTTATGATTGGTTTTATTTGGGTGCTGAAGTCAATTTTTTCAGAGGTATCGCATGCGAAAAAGAATACTGCGACTCCAGAAAGTACCAACCTGGAAATAAATGTCATATATTTTTTACGAGCAACCAGAACCATTTATTTATTTATCAGCCGTTAAAGACAATGGAAGAAGATCTTCAGTTCTTTCCTATAATATTAAGTAATATTTATTAAAAATGAGGAAGAATGGCTATGGGAAGTACAATTCTCAAGGTAAATGTTAAAAATATAGCGACTCTTTTTTAGAAGTGCCTAGCTTAGGGATTTGGCATAAATCCGTAGGTAGTTTTTCATACATCGCCAATAGTCATAGTTTTGATGTGAATACTTTTCACGGATTCAGATGCAAAACCTAATATATGGTACTGCCACATAACCCTATAGAGGTAAGGATCATTGGAAGGGTATATATCGAGGAGGGGTAATGCCGTTTAGTCTTAAATAGACAAGCATTTGCCCCCTGTGGTGGGTGATATGATCTGCAAGGAGCATCAGGATTTGCCTTTTTGTTCTGGTTAGTCCAAAATAATCTAAGGTTTCTTCTAAACCAGATGGGTCAAAATTGCCTATAAAAGCGATAGTAGTTTCAAATGTTTCTTCGATTTTGGCAAGCATTTGAGTCTTCGTTTTTCCTTCCGGTTTCAATTCTGTATCGGTCTTCCAATCTCGTGCTGGGCGATCTCCCAATAAGGACTGACAATGCCAATCCATAGCCCACCCAATATGCATTAGAATTTCTTCAAAACTTTTAGTATCCGGAGTTGCCTTAAAGGAATAGGTGTCTTCGGGCATTTTTTCCGCAACCAAGAGTAAATAGTCTTTTGAATTTTCTAGTCGCTCTAAATATTCCTTTATATACGGACTCTTTTGCGCAAGGAGGTTATGGCTCATAAATAAACCAAGCAAAAGAAAGGCCATAGATACTAAAGGGTTAAGCAGTTTAGTTTGTTCTGTTTTCAAATTTTGAGGTTTTAACGAGTATGTATTATTTCTAAGTTAAAAATGAAGCATATTTCCCCATCTAAGAAGAAAAATAGTTAGTACTGTAAATAGGGCGCTATAGAATATGGCTCCCTGCCAATAAGAGAGTCTTGACGGCCAATGGTTCCACATTTTTTTACCAAATTTGCTCTTCATGTACTTGCTGGTTGCCAACCAAAATAGGAAGACGAAAACCAGGAATAGTGCGATCGCTAAAAGAAATATCCTATTTTTTTCCATAGAGGCTAGATTATATTTCTGAAGTCAGACAGCGCCAGCCTACGTATAGCTAGCTTTGGCAACATTCATAAAGTTACAAAATACAAAGGGAATAGAAAATGCCACCGTTTATAGAATGGTAACCAGCACTATAAGTAAGTAAACATTGGTTGTTAGAAGAAAAAGTATTGGGACAGTTTAGTACTATTATTTCCACAATTCAATTTTATTGGAAATGAGTTTCTTCCATAGACTTTTAGATGATGCCACTTGATGGTTGCGTACTACTATCTCCCTTGTTCTTTTTTAAAGAATAGGGCAGTGTTATTTTAAGATATTGAAATAGTTAATCTTGGTTAACTTCTTTTTTAATATAAATAGAAGTGGTACAAGGATAAATGCCAAGTCCCATAAATCCACATCTACAAAGGCGAGGACTGCAGCCAGGATAGCAATCAGAGGTTCTGCGATAATTTGTTTTTTTGCGGATCGAATAGCTTCCTCATCAATAGACTCTTTTATCAATCTATGTTTTTCGCGGGATGCGTAATGCATACTCAGGTAAGAGAATAAGCCAACAAGGACCATGTTGATACTGAGAAAAACACGGATTGCCACATTTTCCGGAAAATGTACAATGTAGGTGTTCCAAAAAGGCATTAGCATAATGCTTGCCAAAAACAATATCTGAAACCATATAAAGTTCTGGTTTACAATTAGGATATAGCTATAGTGTTCCAAATGCTTCATCCAGTAAACAGCGATTACCACAAAAGCAATAAAGTATACCCACATATGGTTTAGTTGGTTTACTAAAAAGACCGCCAATTCCTTAGGGTTTGTAATATGACCAAAGTTTGGTATTTCAATATTAAAGACCATTAAAGTCATTGCAGAAGCGAAGGTGATATCTGCTAAAAACCGCAGTCTTAAGCGCCATTCCTTTGCTTCCGTATTATCATTATTTTGAAGTGCCATTTAATTCTATTTTACTAGTAAACGAAGGGGTTTACTTGCTTCATAATACCTCTAATATAACAAATCCGAGACTCTTTTTAAGAACCACATATGATTCG
>CAZWPZ010000034.1:0-10382 GCA_964636005.1 uncultured Eudoraea sp. | reverse complement strand
AAAACGAAAACCCAAATCAATATGGCCTTCTTCATTTATTTTCAGTCCACACCAGCCAAGAAATTCAACCGAATCTTTATGGATTACTGCCCATCTGCCGAAACCATGTACGGTATAGTCCTTATAAGATTTTAGGAAATCGTTTGCCTCTTGCTTGTCCTTAAAGGGTTTATCCCCTGTATAACGTATAACTTCAGGGTCCTTATTGAGATTGTAGAGTTCTTCTGCATCCTGAGGAATAAATTCTCTTAAAATGAGCCGGTCTGTCTCCAATATTTTTTTCATAAAAAAACTTTCAGCTAGTTACAAACTTCTATGCTCCCCTCCGTTGCTCTAAAATTAACTTAATAATTATACCTATCTGACCTAAGTGGTAAATATCGTGATGTAATATTCCTTCCAATAAAAAGGAATAAGGGTATTCGTTTTTAAAGTCCTGATCGAAATAAACTTCATCCAAAAAAGAATCCTTCTTTCCTTCTAATTCCAATAGGAGCGTTTTTGTACTACTGCGGTAATCTTCCCAAATTTTTGGCCACCCTATTTTTTTTAGCTCCTCTATGATAGGCCAATTTTCGGGCATATTGTCTTTCAGAAGACCTCTGCCATCGGTTATTTTAAGGAGTGCATCTTTGCGCCATGCGGTAAGGTGAGCCACAATCTCGGCTACACAATGAAGGGTGGGATAAGGCCGAACAAAATACTCTTCTATATGTAATAGGGCGATCTTTTCAGAATAATTTTTTCCCATCCAAAGTTGGTTGTCTTGGATATCTTCTAATTGCCCGGTTAATTGTTTGATTCTGCAATCCATATACTATTTTCCTTTCCTAACTAGTCAACTATGCCCAAGGGTAGCGTTTCTTTCCATTTTCCTCTGGTAAAATCAGGGAATTTTTGCGGCATTCCTTCCTGAAGGACAGAGGCCTCACTTAAAGGGGCCACTGCACTCCAAAAACATCCTTCGTAAACATTCTGATCTAAAGGTTCACCTTTTTGAAGACACTCGATTATTCGATAGATCATGATACCGTCCATGCCACCGTGACCACTAGTGCTTGTAGAAGACGACAACCGCTTGTATAAAGGATGATCATATTTTTCATAAATGCGTTGCATATTTTCACCATCGATCCATTTGTGGTGATCGGTACTAATGTCTTCAAATCCATTTTCTAGAGCCACACGAGTAGGAAAGCCTGCTAGGGTTCCTTTGGTACCCTGGATCAGATTTAATCTGGTGTAAGGACGTGGACTTGTCTCATCCCACTGCACCAAAATAGTTCTACCCATTTCTGTTTTGAGAATAGAGGTGTTAATATCTCCACCGGTAAAGTTGTATTGGTTCCATTTGTGGTCTTTTGGGAAATTATCCTGGGCATATAGTGATCTTCCCAACGCAGGTGAGGAGTAAGATACCAAGCTTTTAAAAGAATCTTCTTGTCTTCCCAAATTCATATATTGGGCAACCGGGCCCAGACCATGAGTAGGGTAGAGGTTTCCATTTCTTTTTGCGTAATGGGGAGTTCTCCAGGAACCTGTACCACGTTCTACTTCCTGCATTTGAAAGCGAAGATCGTGTATATATGCGGCTTCACCATGTAATAACTCTCCAATAACTCCTTGTCTGCACATATTAAGAAAAAGTAGTTCGTCTCTGCCATAGTTTACATTTTCCATCATCATACAATGCTTCTGCATTTTTTCTGAGGTATCTACGATTTCCCATAGTTCTTTAAGTGTTAGCGCCAGGGGTACTTCAACAAGGGCATGAGCTCCTTGTTTCATAGTCTCTATTGCCATCGGAGCATGATTAGCCCAGTTCGTAGCAATAAATACCATATCGGGTCTTGTTTCTTGTAGCATCTTTTTCCAGGCATCTTCCTCCCCATAATAGTTTTGGACATTTTGATGCCTATCTCCTTTGCCAATTTTTTTTGCTTCTTCTGACCATTTAACCACAAGATCTTCATAGAGATCACAGATAGCTACAATTTCTGTCCCTTCAAGGGATGCTGCTAGTTTTAGGTGCCCGGGACCTCTTGCTCCAACTCCGATAATTGCAATTCTTACGGTCTCTAAAGGCGGCGCTTTAAACCCTCCCATGTATTGGGAATATATGGGCCTTGCTGGCAAGGCATGCAAAGAATTAGGAATTATTCCTGCAGATGAAATGGCGGTTGCAGATAGTGCAGTTTTCTTTAAAAAATTTCTACGGTTTAGATACTTCATGATCTGTAGTTTTAAACAGAGGAAGTAATTTACCGTTTTTTAGTGAATATTGTAACCTGTCTTTAATTTGATCTGTTTAAAGGAATACCAACGATAAAGCTAATGCGGAGTTTATTGATTTGATTTACGTAAGCCAAATCAAAATGGACAGGACCTAATATGGAATTGTAAGACAATAATAAACCTGTGGTGAAAATGCCACTTGTTTCTAGTCCTTCAGGCCATCTTCCTTCTGGAGAGAAAGCCTTTTTAATATACATGCTGAAGTCGTCGTACCCCACGGAAGCAAAATGCATATGAGGGGTTATATAGAATTTGTTGAATGGGCTGTATTGTACTGCTAGCTTTAGTTTCATAAACTGGCTTACGTTCAGTTCGTCTTCTCTTAGACCGTTTAATAAATAGCTCTTTTTATTTGGATTTACGCTGGTGCCTCCTAAAAAAAACTTGGCCCCATACCCAAATTGATAAAAAGAATTGGCATTGTTTGTTAGTCCATCGGCAAAAATGAATCCGGCCGATGCACCTACGATACCCGTAAGTTTGGATGTGAACGGAAGCCTTTCTTCATATCGTAGCGTAAACTTCATATATCCATTGGTTCGCCCGTTTACACTTGCACTTTCGGGATTTATATACGCAAGATTTACATTATTTGCCAAAGAACGTGCAAGGGATGTATATATAGACCTACCCGAGGTGCTGAAGAAAACTTTGTTCAGATTATTATAAGTAAAGTGGGCATAAGCCTCTACATTATTAAAAAAATAGTGCCTTAAGGAAAGAGCATTTTCTACTACATCGGGATTTATAGTAGGAACAACTTCCGTGTAGTTATAATGGATTCCTAAACCGGCAAAACTGCTATTTGAGTTTATATTTTTGTTGAATTCGTTGTCAAAAAGAAAGTATTTGTATTTGACGTTCTCTGCAACTTCTCCGTCAACAAAAATCTTCTGTCTCAGTTGTTCACCATAAGCTTCGGACCGCCACCACCACTCTTTCGTTTTGCCAAAGTTCTTCTGGTATTGTAGTCTACCTCGCTGTTGCTCGGCAATATCGAGGGTTACAAGAAATCTGGAGGCTTTTCCAAGGCTGTTTCTATTGGTATAGTTTACAATTAGACCAACTCCTCGATAATCGTCAAAATGCAAGGAACCTTTAATAAGATGATTAGAGCGCTCGTTTACTATAAGGGCAATACCCGTTTTATCTTCATTAATTATAGGTGCAAAATTAATCTCTTCGAACAGATTGGTACCCATAGCTTTATTAATTCCATTTTTTATATCTCTTGGAGTGTATTCCTTTCCCACTTCCAGGTTGGTTCTCGCCTTCACTATATCGAGATTTTCGGGACTTAGATTTTCATAGACTAAGGTGTCTAATAGGAAATTAGCTGTGTTTTCGGGAGCACGTTTTGTTTTTTGTTTGTATCCCCTGAGTAGTTTCGATAAGTCGGTGAGGGATTTGTAGTTATTTGCTGTGGCAATTTTGCCTTCCTCATAAATCTCATTACTTCGTTTAAAATCTCCTGTACCAAAAGTAAGGTTGGGAATATGATCTATTAAAATTGTACACTTGGACCGGTTTGCAGGAACTTTGAGATTACTAGTCAACATTCCAGTTTGAAAAAGAATAGTCGCCATATTATCTAATTCCTCCTTGGTAGCCATCCCACCTCCAACATCGCTTCCAATAATTATGTCATACCCCATCTCCTCGGCTATGTCGGTAGGGAAATTATTCATAACACCACCGTCCACTAAAAGGGTGTTATTGTACGGTACGGGTTTAAAAATTGTAGGAATAGACATACTTGCACGCATTGCAGTGGCCAAAGAACCTTCCTTTATTTGGATTTCCTTACCATTTACTATATCTGTAGCAACTGCTCTGAATGGGATGGATAATTGATCAAAATCGCGTATTTTATATACAGGAAAGGTTAGAATAGACAGAAACTCCCTTAGGTTTTGATCTTTTAGTATAGAAGCATTTACTTTAGGCTTGCCTTTGTCAATATTCAAGCTGACTAAATACCGATTAAATTCACTTTTTTCTTCCATGCTCACATCAGAAAGAGAAATACTGCCTCCTAAAAGCTCGTCCCAACTAGCCGATTTAGCAATGGCCGCAATACTGTCCCCTGAATATCCCATAGCGTAAAGACCTCCTACAATACTACCCATGCTTGTGCCAATCACAATATCGGGAACTATTCCCAAGGAGTCTAGAGTTTGTAAAACAGGGATATGCGCTACACCTTTAGCTCCACCTCCACTTAGAACTAGTGCTACTTTAGGCTTTTCTGATTGCCCATTACTATATAAGAATCCCAATAAACAGAAGGTGAGTAAAAGACATCGAAGGCTGGCACCCAACTTTTTTTTATAACAAGTCATTTAACCTTTGATCTAAATAGATTTAAAAAATTACTTTAATTGGGTTTTGGGATACCTGTAAGGTATAAAATTACACTTGGGCCAGATTTTATCCGGTCTATTTCCCAAGTGAATTTGTCCTTATTGGGCAAGTTCTCAACAAGACCTTTCATTTCTTTTACAGAATAGGTCCGTAAAGACGATACTATTCCATCCCAGCCTACACAAAGAGGAACTATTGGAATGAGATAAGTAAAAAGAATTCTACCAAAGGAAAAGGGCCGAATAAAAGGGGTAGTTAGTAAAACGGTAATGGGAGAAAAGAGCATGGCCAAAATACTGGGGAGACTCCTTTCCTGGGCTTCGAATATCATAATAGGGGCCATCTTGTTTACCGCGTCTTCCAGGATTGCGCTTGCTTCTTTTGGTTTAAAATGATGCAACCCAAGAAATATGGACCGTACGCCTTTAAGCTCATCGGAAACAGCCAAAGCATTTACAGGGGTTTTTATAAAATCAAAATTCGAAGCCTGTCTTTGGGTATACTGATAAGCTTCTATATTAGGATATAGATCTGTCAGTATGATTTTTAATTCGCTATTACTTTTTGATAGTTCCTGGTTTAGCCAAAGAAGACCTCCACCGCCACCAGAACAAAGATCAATTATGGTGTTTTGTTTGCACGTTTTCAAAACCCCTTGAATTATAGGGATAATAGGACGATACATTTTGGTCTTATTGGAAAGAAACTGAAGAAAATCGGTCATATAGTTTCTTAAAAAACCGGGAAACCAGTTTTGATCTTCAATTTCGAATAAATGTATTCTTGCCATGGTTATTTATGTATGAATATTTTTTTTGGACAGAAGATTATTACACTGGATCTACTTAGTTTTGTGCCAGATTGTACTTTTATTGCTCTAAGGTAGTAATTAATTTTTGAGCATTGCCGCTACTTTGTTCCTTTCACCAATACATAACTATCCTTTAAAAACATTCCTTTGAAATTTTCTGATTTTGACCTAATTGTGGAGCGTTTAGAAGTAAAAAGTCCACAAGTTAGGCGCCAGTAAAAGGCATATATGAATTGCTCATACACTCGTGGGGAGTTCGCGCGTATTTTTACCAATTAGAGGATCTATCCCGACCTTTTGGGGCATTATTCTCATCATCAGATGGCATATCCGTTTCTGAAGTGGAAGGTGGACTTTTAGGGATTATAGGAATCTCTGATGTCGCCTTATTTGGCGTAGAGCTCATATGCAAGACTCTTTGGGGAAATGGAATCTCAATACCCAGTTCGGCAAATCGGTTGTAAATGGCCACACTTACGTCACTCTTGCATTGGAGGCCGTTGTCAAAATATACCCAAAACAGCAAACGAAAATTTAATGAACTATCTCCGAAATCATTAAAATAGGCACTTGGAGGTGGTGTTTTGAGCACCTGGGGATTTTCATTGGCAATTTGAGAGAGGACTTTTAGCACCTCGTTTGGGTCCGAATCGTAGGAGGTGCCCACAAGGATTTCTATTCGTTTTACATTGTCCGTATGGGTCCAGTTAATTAAGTCGTTCGCAATGAGATTGTTGTTGGGTACTACTACCTCAGCTCCGTCGAAAGTGGTAATATGAGAGGAACGCACGCCAATTTTGTTCACGGTACCCATGAGATTATTTACTTCTACTCTGTCTCCGGGCAAAATAGGTCTTTCAAAAACCAATATGATACCCGAAATAAAATTAGATACGATATTTTGTAAACCAAATCCAATACCCAATCCAAGGGCACCTGCCATCAAATTAAACTTACTCAAATCTATTCCCAAAGCCGATAGAGCAAGAACAAAACCGAATGCCAAAATAAAATATCTAATAACCAGAGAAATGGCTGCAGGGATTCCTTTTGGTAGCTTTATAAAATTGAATTTTACTTCATTGCCATCTAATAAAAAAGATACGAAACTGGTGATCAAAAAGGATGCTGCAAGTATTCCGATGAAGGTAAGTATGATTCCTATGTTAAAGGTAATACTACCAACCTTAAAGGGTTCTGCCAGCAGACTCGTAACCACATCTGCCAATGGTCGGTATAGGTCTACCATATTTAGGAAATAGTATAACCAAAAGCCAAAAGTAAGTACCCGGATTACTTGTAATGTTTTTAATTCTAAAGTTATTTTTTTGGTTTTATCGAAGGAACCTTTTTGATTAAAATGATCATTTATAAACCCTATTCCTATACCTTCAACCACCATCAGTATGGCGTAAAACAACAAGGTAAGTACGCTACTTTGGGTACACAGGATTAAAGAGATATCGGCAAGGTTACTGTAGCCTAGGATATTGGATATTATAGAAATGAGTATTAAAGCATAAATTAACGGGGTAAGGGTAACCAGAAAGGTGCCAAACCTATTTAAGGGAAGTTTTCTGGTTTTTAGATAGGGATAGGTAAAATAGATAAGCGTAGCAGCTACAGCGATTGATTCTAAAAGGAGATAAATGCGGTATTGAGGTGAAGAGAACCAAATGTAGGCCTTTAATGAATCCAGTATATAGACAATTACAATGATATAAGGGATGTTCTTAAATTTTGGTAGCATATAGGGCTGCACCAAAGGAATGGTGGCTATAAGTACCATGGTAACTATGATGTCGAGAAATAGTTTAGGAGTGTTCGTGAAAAAGACCAGCGCACAAAAAAGAGATAAGAAGTTAATGGTCCAAACCGGGCGTTCTACCACTACCGCCTTAGCATGGAGCAGATCCCTGTTTTTTTCGTTATATCCGTATTTTAGAAAGGATCTTTTTAAATATAGAACACCCAAAGCTATCGCAAGGACAATGAGGAAATAGATATAAATTTGATGTTCTCCAGTTTTAATTTGCTTCCATAGGTCGGAACTATTCTCTTTAACAGACTCCACTCCAACTTTTACGGTTTCGGAGTTGGATTTTTTAAAAGACTCCTTCCATATTGGTGGGTGTCTTAGGTTGAATAAATCATAGACCCTGGAATTTTTTAAGGCCATTAAATCTTCCGTAACCCCATCAATCACGCCTATCTGGTTATTAATACCTGTTTCCAGTGATAAAAAATAGTTGTTCTTTTCTGAAATCTTTTCCTTTAGTTCGGAAAGATCGTCTATAACCTCTTCCACACTGGACAAAAGCTGGTCAGGAGCTTCTCTCGCTACCGCATTATCATAAGTCAGGTTCCATTTTTTCTCTTCTTTTATTATGGCCTCGTAGAGTATTACATTTCTGCTCAAATACTCATTTATTGCTGCAGACCAATTTTTAAATTGATCTCGATACCCGCCCCATTTATTTATAAGATTATCAACCTTTTGTTTATTGGGGTTGGCCTGTATAAATTCATCGGCCTGACTAGAACGTTCTTTTATAAAGGCTACTTGTATGCTAAAAAGAGAGTCAATTAACTTTATATTCTTTTTTGGTTCAATCTTTTTCTCGGTAAGCTTTGCCTCTGCATAGGTTTCCTCAATACTTGGAATTATACGAATAACTGGGATCGGTTTAATCTCCTTTACTATGGTAGTGTCTAGATTTTCACTTTCAGACTGGGAAAATACAGAAGGGGAAACAACCAAAATAAGTAGAAGAAGTAGGGTCCAGGTGCACGTTTTCCGAAAGAAAGTCATATAAGAAGCAATTTATTCTTTGTCTAACGAAGATAAGATATTCTTTTGCAACGCATTTTTTTTAATTTAATACTGCCAATTGGTCTAAGACTAAAATCTACTTTTTTAAAATCATTAATTCCTTCCCATCATTGTCTTGCACCAACAAGGTGTTATTTTCCAAGGAATAATTCCACGGCATAAAGAATAGCTTGTCAAACTTATCTGGGATGGTCATTTCCAAACACATTTTTCTTGTGGAAGCAATAGGTCCTGTGGTAAAAGTGTCCTCTGAAATAAAAGATATATTCCCAGTAAACCTATTACAGCCATTACTACCAGAAACCTGCATTGATTCTAAATCAATTGTCAAAGCAGGGACTTGTCCTTGCTTGTCTATTTTTTTTCCTAAGAGCTTTTGAACCACCCAATCTCCTTCGATATTCCAAATAGGGTCTTCTATTTTTTCTAGGCGTTTTGTTTGGGTAAACCGGATGCTGGATGCATCTGAAGCTAGGGCATTGTCGCGAATTTCTTCTTCTCTAACTTCAATTTTTTGAAAGTAACCAGGTTCATAGGTAAATCCTTCAATAGATGCGGTAAAATGTTCCCATTTATCGGATTCCATTTGGTCTGATCGTTGAATCATGAGACATTTATCCTTTCCAGTACCCTTATTACAATCTGTCTGAATACTATTGACCCAAAAGACGGTTGTTTTTTGCCCTAACATTTGTTGCATGCTTCCAAGTATAAAAATAAAGGCTAAGAGCCCTATGCTTTTTTTTGTCATTTACCTTTTTTTTTAGGTGAGTAAGAGATTCTTATTTAGTGTGTTTTGAAAGGAAAAACTATCCTTCATATAAGCGAAGTTTGTTTTTTATCTGTACCAATTCTTGCTGTAAATAATCTACCTTTTGGAGTAGATTAAATACTACGTCGATTCCTTCAATATTAATATTTAATTCCTTGTATATTCTTATGATTTTTTCGGTTTTGAGTATAGCTTCGTGTTCCAGATAGTAGTTGTTCTTCACATAGGTTAAGGTAATTAACCCTTCCTCTTCCAGAGTTTCAAAAAAAGAAGCCTCAACCTCATAATACTGGCATAGGTCGCTTACTGAAATTAATTTTTCTTGCTTCATGAGGATCTCAATTTTGATAGTTCTTTAAAGAGGTTTTTTTCTTTTTCAGATAAATTGGTAGGGAGCTTTATCTCAAAGGTAACGAACAAATCACCAAAGGTGCCTTCTTTCTTATATACAGGAAACCCCTTACCCTTCAGTTTTACCTTGGAGAGATTGGAGGTCTCCGGTTTTATTTTAAGCTTTACTTTTCCATCAAAAGTATCAATAATTTCTTCGCCTCCCAGTATAGCCTTGTATAAATCTAATTGAACGGTTGTATAAAGGTTATTTTCGCTTCGTTTAAACCTTGAATTATTCAGGATGTTAAACGTTATATTGAGATCCCCCTTGGGACCTCCTTCAATACCTTCTCCTCCGTAGCCTTTTATTTTTATTTCCTGACCATTTTTTACACCTGCAGGAATCGTTAATCTAATATTTCTACCATTAACTGTCAAGGTGCGTTTATGTGTTTTATAAACATCTTTTAGATTTAGACTTAGTTCAGCACTAAAGTCTTGTCCCCTAAATGAAGGTCTTCTTCTTTGGTAATTTCCTGCTCCGCCAAACATAGAACCAAAAAAGTCAGAAAAATCATCCTCTGTATACGCTGTGCCAGACCTCTGATACCTTCGTTGTTGGTTTTGATATTTTTGTCTTTCCTTTTCCGCTTTTTCAATTTCATCGGCATGCTTCCAGTCCTTCCCATACTTGTCGTATTTTTTACGATTTTCAGGATTACTCAAAACCTCATTAGCTTCGTTAATTTCCTTAAACCTTCGTTCCGCCTCCTTATCATTTGGATTGACATCCGGGTGGTATTTTCTTGCTAATTTGCGATACGCTTTTTTTATCTCGGCCTCACTTGCCTTCTTTTTTATTCCCAGTATCTGATAATAATCTATAAACTCCATGAATTTTACTCTATACAATAGTACGCGTAAGTTGAATCTAAAAATACTAAAAACCTTGTTCTAAGAAAAAGGAAGAAGCA